>JAJBVU010000317.1 GCA_020859645.1 Eubacterium sp.
AAATAGGCTTGCAGCAGAAAAATTAATTTCTGCGTACAATCCTATTTTTATCATAATATCTTGAATTGCCGTTTTTAACAATATATTGAGTTTTCCACAATGAATGTGTGTCACACCTCCCCTCAAGGGGAGGCTTGTCGGCGTCAATCAAAACATCACATAGCTGCCTTAAAAGGCTCTGTTTTATCCGTTCTTTCCCATGGAAGGTCAAGGTCGGTTCTGCCGAAATGACCGTAGGAAGAGGTCTGAGCATAGATAGGCGCTCTGAGCCCCAAATCAGCAATTATTGCTCCGGGTCTCAAATCAAAGTTTTCAAGAGCAATTTTCTGAATTTCATCATCCGGTATTTTACCCGTTCCGAAGGTATCAACATAAATTGAAGTAGGCTCCGCAACGCCGATTGCATAGGAAAGCTGAATTTCACACTTGTCTGCGATACCGCTGGCAACAATGTTTTTAGCCACATATCTTGCGGCGTATGCAGCGGAACGGTCAACCTTTGTAGGGTCTTTGCCGGAGAATGCTCCGCCGCCGTGACGGGCATATCCCCCGTAGGTGTCTACAATGATTTTTCTGCCTGTTAAGCCGCAGTCGCCCATAGGTCCGCCGATAACAAAACGTCCGGTGGGGTTAATGAATATTTTTGTGTCCTCCGAAAGCAGATTTTCGGGAATAACAGCTTTTATAACCTGTTCCTTTATGTCCTTGTGAATTTGCTCGTTTGAAACGTCCGGAGAGTGCTGGGTTGAAATAACAACAGTGTCTACTGAAACGGGCTTTCCGTCCTCATAGGCTACCGTTACCTGACTTTTTCCGTCCGGTCTTAAGTAGGGCAGTGAGCCGTTTTTCCTTACCTCCGTCAGTCTCTTTGTCAGCTTGTGGGCAAGGCTTATAGGCAGGGGCATAAGCTCCTCTGTTTCATTGCAGGCGTAGCCGAACATCATTCCTTGGTCTCCGGCGCCTGTGTCAAGGCTTTCTTCTGCATCTACACCCTGTGCAATATCCGGCGACTGACCCTTTAATGTCACAATGACTGAACAGGTGTCTGCGTCAAAGCCGTATTTTGCTCTTGTATAGCCTATGTCTCTGACAGCGTCTCTTGCTATTTTTTCAACGTCTATTTGAGCCGTTGTTGAAATTTCGCCTGATACACAGATAAGACCGGTTGTTGCCAGAGTTTCACAGGCAACTCTGCCGTTGGGATCCTGCGCCAAAACAGCATCTAAAACAGAATCGGAAATTCTGTCGCAAATCTTGTCGGGATGTCCCTCAGTTACAGATTCTGAAGTAAAAAGCTTTTTCATTTTGTTTCCTCCTTAAAATAATCCTGATTTACGGAAACGCCGCTTTAATAGCGGTTTCCCGATTATTGTTAAGAGGAGTATTGGGCAGCCGAAAGCTTTTCTTTATTATAAAAATATCCGATAAACATTTGAAATTACAAGCAAGCTTGAAGTTAGCTGTTTATCAAAAATAATTTTACAAAGAAAAAAAGCCTTGCGGCTTATTCGATATACTCATCTTTCGGAATAAACCGATGGAATTAGCACCTTGTTCCCCAAAATAGGGGTTCGGTTGCCGGGCTTCACAGGGCCATTTCCCTCCGCCGCTCAGGATAAGCTTTATGTGTCTTTTAATCTACCCCTAATGATAACACTCCCTTAAGGCTTTGTCAATAAATTTAGAAAAAATATTTGTGAAAAGTTATTAAGAAGATATGACTTTAGTTAGTATTTTCCTTAATCATGTAGCTTACAGCGGCGGCAACAGCGGCAAGACAGAAGTTCACTGCCCAAAGAGGTTCATAGCCCAAACCGTTTTTAACGAAAATTCCGCCTAAAAATGAGCTGCCGAAAGCGCCGAACTGATGACCTATAAGGGCAAAGCCGTAAAGCACAGCCATTTTTTCATAACCGAATTTTTTGCTTATTATTCCCGAAGTCGGCGGAACGGTAGCGTCTCCGCACATACCCAAAAGAGCAGACGCACCGAAGGCAAAAGCCGCAGTTTTGGGCAAAATCAGAAACCCCAAGGATATAACAACCCTTAAAGCATAGAGACTTCCCAAAACATTTTTCATTTTAAATTTTGTACCTAAAAAGCCCGACAGAACTGCCCCAAGCATAGTGAAAATTCCGTAAACGGTCAGAGTCAGAGAAGCGGCAGAGCTTTTTATTCCGCAGGATATGTACTGTGAAAAAAGGTGGCTTTCTATAATTGACATATTAAATCCGCAGGTGGCAAAGCCTATTAAAATAAGGCGGTAGTCCCTTTCCTTAAGGGCATTTTTAAGCTTAGGCACAAGAGCCGCCTTTTTTGCGTCATCATTTTTTATATCTGTGTTTTTCCTGTTTACAATGCCGATCCAAACCACAAGGGGAATAAGCAGAATAAAGGGCAGGGCGGTGGCGGTCATAGCGGCTCTGACGCCAAAGCTGTCGGAGGCTGTCTGCAGAGCCGGAGACATAAAGGCATCGCCCACTCCGGCGCTTGCCTGAACTATTCCCGAAACAAGGGCTGAACGCCTTTCACCTATAACAGGGGTCAAAGCCCCCATAACAATTCCGAAGCAAAGTCCTGTTGTTCCGAAGGGCAAAACCAAGCCGAAAAACAGAAGCATTGAAAAGGCACTGCGGCAAAGGGGAGTTATAATAAGTCCGGACACAGTGAAAATTATTCCTGTCATAATAACAAAGGCGTTTGACTTTTTAATCGCCAGCATTCCCAAAAAGGGCTGAGCCACGCCGTAAACCAAAGCCCCGACGCCTATGCAGAAGCTTATGTAAGAATAGCTTATGCCCGTTGTTTCCACAAGCCCCTTCATCATAATTCCGTAGTTGTCATGAACCCCCTGCATTATGCCGTGAATAATACAGGCAGCGGCAACAAGAATAATGCATAAAAATATATTTGCCTGTTTGGTTTCTTGTTTTGTTTTCATCTTTAAACACCTCTTACAGACTGTTCGAAAATTCAAAAATATAAGGTAAATTTTCGAACAGTTTACTTGACATTTTATCTTTATAGAAGTATAATATCATAAAACAATACTTAAATCAACTTGAAATATTAAAAGTCATAATTCAAAAATATTGAAGGAAGTGAAAACAGATGGAGCTTAAATATTTATCAACCTTTAAAACAATTGTTGAAGAGGGCAGCTTTACCGCTGCGGCTAAAAAGCTTAATTATACACAGTCAACAATTACCTTTCAAATTGACCAAATTCAACAGGAGCTTTCGGTTAAGCTGTTTGAAAAAATAGGCAGAAAAATGGTTTTGACTTCAGCCGGAAAGGAGCTTGTTCCCTATGCTGACGAGGTATTGAAGGCTGTGGATAAGCTTCATTACATAGATAAGGATGTTTCACACTGCAAAGGGGAGTTAAACATAGGCGTCGCCGAAACCTATCTCTGTTACCGACTGCCCAAGGTTCTGAAAGCCTTTGTAAACAAAGCACCAAACGCAAGGCTGAATATTCGTTCTATGAACTGCTATGAAATAAGAGACGCCCTTAAAGAGGGTACTTTGGATATGGGAATATTTTATAAGGACGTAGGGGGCATAGGCGACAGCCTTGTTTTAAAGGAGCTTGAAGCCCTTCCCGTTTCGTTGATTGCTTCTCCTGTCACTGCGGAAAAATTTTCGGACTTTACAACCCCCAATAGACGTTATAAAATCCCCCTTATAATAAACGAGCCTGACTGCATTTTCAGGCAAATTTTTGAGGAATACCTCAGAGACAGGAGCATTGTTTTGGATCACACAATTGAACTGGGAAGCATCGAAACAATAAAAGGCCTTGTTCAAAATGACGTGGGAATATCATTCCTGCCTAAATTTGTAATTGAAAAGGAGCTTAAGGAGGGTTCGCTTAAAGAAATCAAAACAAACGTCCGACACAATAAGCTGACAATAGTCTGCGGTTATCATAAAAATAAATGGATAAGTCCCTTAATGCAGCTTTTTTCCGACTGCCTTGAACAGATTTAACGCTGACTTTATTCTCAAAAACCTATATATCGGCTTTTAATTATTATTTTTTCAGTTTGTATTGATTTTTTAATTGAAATTCTGTATAATGGAAAGCGAATTAATGATTAAAAAAGAAAAGGTTGGGCTTTTATG
>JAJBVU010000175.1 GCA_020859645.1 Eubacterium sp.
CAAAGACTATAGGCTGACTATGGAAAAATTCAATGTTACATATCAGCAAATATACTTTCGTCAACGGATAATTTATTATTTAAGAAACTATACCGTAACAGAAACGGCGATTCGGCATTGTATAAGCCGAAAGACAGTGTATAAGTGGATGAAAAGATATGATGGAACACTTAAGAGTTTGGAAAACAGAAGTCATCGACCGCATCACAGTCCGAAGGCGCACACTGAGAAAGAATTAAAGCTAATAAGAAGGCTGGCGGAAAAACACAAGTGGAAGGACTTGATATTGGTATTTCAGGAATTAAGGGATAAATATGGGTAAGCAGGGCTTTTGTCTTGTCTTCCAAATCATCTAATGATTTACTTTCCTTTATCATCAAAAGAAATTTGTAAATCATCTTTTGTTCTGTTTCTTCTCTTGATACTTCAGCTTGGTTCATATCCTCGTTCATTTTAATCTCCTTTCCGACCCTTGCCTGTCATACTCATAAGATGTTCCCTTACTCTTTCTTTCGCTTCTTCAATGTCTTTACAAGAGTTGAGAATATCAAGAATTTTTCTTGTTTGATTTTCCTCAGCCACTGCTTTTAATAATTCAGCTGTATTTACATCCTCGTTCATTTTGTTCTCCTTTTGCTCATTTTGACTTATATTATACCCCTAAACACTCCTTAAGGGCTGTTTGTAAAATTTGTGAAAAATTCACCTTGTTTTCTTCTGCAATTTGGTTAAGCCAATAAGGAATAGTAAGAGTTTTTTTCACTGCCTTATTGTCCATTTCATTTCTTACAAGCGGCATATACACAGTCACAGGCATAACAAAGCTTCCTTCTTCCGCTTCTTTTATTTCTTCAAAAGGTGGATTTGTCGCTTCGGGAATTTCGTCATTGTCCTTTTCCATTCCCCACAGATGAAGTCCTAAAGCCTCTTCTGCCATTTTTTCGGCTTCCTCTAAGTCTTTTCCTACGGTTATACATCCGGGTAAATCGGGAAAATATACCCCATATCCTGTTTTGCTTGGCTCAAATATTGCGAAATAAGTTGTTCCTTTCATAATGTCCTCACTCCTAATATATAATATGGCTTAGAAGCAAGCGGTTTTATTTAATTCCCGCCTGCTTCATAATGCTCTTTAAGGTTCCCTTCGGAATGTCTCCGATGTGGTTAGGAACAGTAACCTTGCCTTTTTTGGTTGGATGCTTATAGTTTTTATGTGAACCCCGACCGTCAACCTCATACCAACCATCGGTTTTAAGAATTTTTGTTATTTCTCTTACTGTCATTCTCTAACCCTCCTTACACTATATATTATACACGTATTATTAGCACGTGTCAAGAGGTTTTTGAAAATTATTTAAACGCCAGCACTGATTTTTTATAAAAAATCAGTGTAACCGCAATTTTTTTCGTAGAAAAAATTTGTAGTTAGATGAACCGAATTTGCAGCTTCTGTTTCCAACCGTTTCCGTTTCGGAAAAGGTTTTGAACCTGTCGGAAAATCCGACTTGTTCGGGATTTCCGAACTACTCGAATTTTTAGAGTGGTTCAGAACTTTTGCTTTCAGCAAAAGCCGGGCTTTCGCTACGATTTTTTTCTTTGAAAAAATTCGCAGTACCCGACCTCTTTCGGGTTCCGGCTGCGTCTTACCCGATACCTAATTTGGTGAAAATAAAGCCTATAATTAAGCCTATGACGGTTGTTATGATGTAGCTGCTTACTTTACGCCACATCTCACCGTCACGATTTTCCAATGCCGCCAGCCTATCGCTTTCTTTCTTTTGAGTTTCGCACATAGTTTTTATATTTGTCGCTAACTCCTGCACCGAAAGCGTTAAACTCTGAATTTGCTTTGTAGCCTCTTCAACCGCTGTCAGCCTTTTGTTTATTCTTGTATCCTCGTTCTTAAAATTTTCAAATTCCGCATTTATGGTTTTGCGGAACTCTTCGTGTTCACCTCTTGAAAGATACGAATCCATTTTAAGCCCTCCTTGTAATGATTTAACCCGTACTCAGCTTTACCGACTTCGTTTCTGAGTCATAGCTTACTTCATATCCGAGAGCCGCCGCCAGCTCCCTTATGGGTACATATGCACACCCGTCATAAACCACTGTTGTAATATCCAGAACCACACCGTTATAGGTTACTTTTTTCTTTTCAGCGTTCCACCCCACACTTCCGTCCAAAAACTCAATAACCCCTCTTGCATATACATAAATACTGCCGCTGTCATTATAGGATTTAACTGTGGTATAGGTTTCCCCCACATATACCGCTGTTGATATAAATGTCGGTGTGTCGCTGCCGCTGCTTTCTGTGGTTGTTTCCTCAGTCAAAAACAAATATTCGCTGAAATCTATGCTTGCTCTTATGTTTTTTACGGTGTCATATTTATACTTATATCCCGTTACCGATACGGCAATATTTAAAATTTCTTTTAAATCGTCCGTAACAACTATCCTCATAGGTATTTTGTTTCAATATCTCTTTCAGTCACACTTTTTAATGGCAAACATTGTCCTTTTATAATTTTGGTTCGTGCATCAAATCTCCCATAATCATCACAGCTAACAATTAATCTGTAAAATAATACTTCCTCAAACCAACTTAGAGAATCTATTTCCTCGCTCCTGCAAATACTTTCTTTAAGTATTCTGTTCGGCAATTTATCACTTCCTCTCATAGGCAGAAGGTTAATTTTTAAGCTTATATACTCCGCATAACTTCTTATCAAGCGATATGCCGTATATATGATACCTTTCATCAAAAACCTGTTGCCATAGAGCATGCCACCGGACTTCCGCTGCTTAAATAAACAGGCGCCGTGTTTGTTCCTATGCTTCTGCTCCCCAGCTTCTCCGCCGTCTCCGCCGTTGTTGCTGTTATGGCGTGCTTTACTCCGTCCGGGGTTACAATATATGTCACGTCTCCCCCGTCCTCGGTCTCTGAGCTTATTTCCCCTTCATAAAATATAACCGCTTCATTGTCCCCGTCATATTCACAGCTTATAATCTCACCGCTTACCTCAAAGCTTACCACCTCGGCGTTTTCTACCGTTACAACCATTGTCAGCTCCAGTTCGCTTACAAGGCTCAGCATTTCCGTATTCTGTTGGTATGTACCCGTCGCTTATTTCTCTTTGGCTGTCGGGTATAAGCTTTCCGCTTTTAAGCTCATAATATACAACTCCGTCCGGAGTATATACCTCAGCCTTGTCGGTTCTCTCAGGCGCATTCCCCTCATATCCGTAAAGTGAATATATCCTTACGGCTAACTCTAATTCCGTGTGATCCTCGTCAGCCCAAAAAGGCAAAATCTCATAGGGCTTAAACCGTCTGAATGCAGGCTTGCCGCTGCCGTCTATATAAAAATATATATACCCTATTCCTCCGAGAGTTGCGTCCTCGGCTACGTGCTTCAAAAGCCTTAAAAACCGCCTGTCTATAACTTTTTTCAAGTCCTCCGTCATTTCCTCATCGTCACAGCTAAAAGCCAAAGGCTTCCCAAAGGAATACCCTGCCTTCTGCTCCACAAGCTTGCAAAACTGATTGTCTACAAGCCTGTTGTTGGGCAGATTCTTAACCTCCTTAAGCTCTCCCCCTTCCCCTATAACTTTTCTTTTCCGAAAAAGTATGTCCTGCTTTCCTCTGTAATAATTTTCCCCCGTTATCATATCCTGCCTTTTGGGAGAGACTAAAAACTCAGCTATTTCACGCTCCAAAAACTCAACCTCTGTGAGCCTGTGCCCCCTCCCCCTTTTATTATCTTGTTTATTCCGCTCATAAAATCAAAATACATTTAATCACTTCCTCATAAAAAAGAGCGCCCCTTTCGGAACGCCCTATTTCTTCAATATGCCTTTGATATTATAGATGTTATCTGTCTTTCTTTTTTATTAAAGCCCAAGTGCTTCTAAATCTTTGCTGAAAAAATATAATTCTCCGTTATCTTTCATCATATGTATTCCGTTAAAACATTCTACGGCTGTTTCAGCATTCAGAAATTCTTCTGTTATTTCATCAACATAATATGGACTGTTTGATGAAGTTGCGGCGGGGGGGGCTTCAGCAAAAGGATAGAGGCTTGCAGGTCCACCTGCGGGGGAGTGGGGCGGGTCAAGGCGGAAG
>JAJBVU010000250.1 GCA_020859645.1 Eubacterium sp.
GTATTCAATTGTTTTACCGCATAATCATATATTATTATACGCCTGCAGCGCACCATGTTATAGGTCAGATAATAATATCTTTCGTATTAAACGCAACTTTTTTCTTAAAGCCCCTTGACAAACCTTAATATTTGCGTTATCATAATAGTGCAAGTTGCGTCATAGCTTTATAATACTCCGAAGCTTTCGGTTTATAAAAACGCAGCATAAACTTTTTAAACCTTACACTTCATTAATTCTTTAAACTTTACGAAAAGGAGGTAAAGGGAGCATGACATTTGGAGAAAAAATAAAGGCTGCAAGGGTTCATGCAGACCTTTCACAGAAAGATTTATCAAGAATGACCGGCATTTCTTTAAGGACAATCCAAAATTATGAGGCCGGAGTCCGTATGCCGAAAAAAAGAGAAACCTATTCTATACTTGCCAGAGAGCTTCATGTTGACGAAAGGGCGCTTCTTAATGATGAAACCGAATTCATTCTTGCCGCAGCTGAAAAGTACGGCTATAGGGGACGCAGGCAGGCGCTTAAGCTGACCGAAGAGGTTGCGGGGCTTTATGCCGGCGGAACATTGGAAGAGGAAGATTTAGATGCAATGATGCAGGCAATTCAAGATGCATATTGGGACGCAAAGAAGCGCAACGAAAAGTATAGGCATTCGAGATATGAAAAAAAGGAGGAATCCTCAGAGAAATAACAGTGTGCGGACGTAATTTTACATATACACACCGCTGTTTACTCTGAGTGCATAATTAAATGAAAGATATGCGGGCAGTAACAATTGCACGCCGGCTTATACGCAAATATAAAACCCGTGACCCGGAGGAAATTGCAGAAGCAATGGGCATTGTTGTAAGAAGAATTTATAACCTTAAGCGCCAAAAAGGGTTCTTTAAGGTTATTACCAATATCTGCTACATATTTGTAAACGGAAATTTATCCGAACAAATGCAGACTATGGTCATTGCCCATGAACTCGGTCACGCTGTGCTGCATAAAAAGCTTTGCGCAGAACTGGGCGGCATTATTGAATTTGAGCTTTTCGATATGACAAGCATAACCGAATACGATGCAAACGTCTTTCAGGCAACTCTTCTTATTGATGAGGAAGAATTGATGGGCTATCTGAAAGAGGGCAGCGATTTAGTATTTACTGCTAAGTCAATGAACATAAACGTAAACCTGCTCCTGCTTAAGCTGAACCTTATGAACGAAGAAAATTCAGACTACAGCTTTAATCTGCCTTATGTTCCGCACAGGGATTTTCTCGGCAAAATTGACGACAGCGCAGGCGAGCTTTAAAAGCGAAAAGTATAAGATTGACACAAACACAGGGTGAATATAAGATGCATGATTATTCTCCGTTACTTAGAGAGCGAGGTGACCGCAGTATGAACAAATTTGCAAAAGTCTTATATCCCCGTAAAGAAAAAGTCTATGTGTCGGTCACTTCCGAAATCGACACCACAGGCTTTATGCACCCTAAAAAACTTGAATGGACAAACGGACGTATGTATAATATAGAAGAGGTTCGGGATTTTCGTCCGGCTGACACCACAGGCACAGGTCACAGCGGCGACTGCTATACTGTAGTCATACAGGGAGAAGAAAAGCGGCTGTTCTTTGAACATGCTCCCTTTCCGCCGAGATTTGGAAGATGGTTTGTGGAGGTCATTGCATTATAATATCATAGCCGGATAAATTATAAACACGAGGAGGAACGCAGCTGTGGCAGAACACACCTATTTAGCTATAGACCTAAAATCATTTTACGCAAGCTGCGAGTGTGCAGACAGGCACCTTGATCCGCTGACAACAAATTTGGTTGTTGCGGACCAAAGCAGAACCGAAAAAACAATTTGCCTTGCTGTTTCTCCCTCACTGAAAGCCTACGGAATTCCCGGCAGAGCAAGGCTTTTTGAAGTTGTTCAGAAGGTAAAGCAGGTCAATGAGGCACGTCTCCGCAAGGCTCCCGGGCACAGATTTACCACAGAATGCTTTGATGCAAAAGGCCTTTCCGAGGACCCGAACCTTAAGCTGACCTACCTTGTGGCGCCGCCCCGTATGGCAAGATATGTTGAGGTATCGGCTCAGATATACAGCATTTACTTGAAGTATATTGCCCCGGAGGACATCTTTGCTTACAGCATTGATGAGGTTTTCATTGATGCTGCTGCTTATCTGAAAACTTATCATATGACAGCACACGAACTGTGTATGACGTTAATCCGAGAGGTTCTTTATGCTACAGGAGTAACCGCCACAGGCGGCATCGGCACCAACCTCTACCTTGCCAAAATAGCTATGGATATAGTTGCAAAGCACGTTCCGGCAGATAAAGACGGAGTGCGAATTGCCGAACTTGACGAACACTCATACAGGCAAAAACTGTGGAATCACACTCCTCTTACGGACTTTTGGCGGCTGGGCCCCGGCACAGCCCGAAAACTCGAAAAACGTTATATTTTCACAATGGGACAGCTTGCAAGAGCCTCAATCTATGACCAAGAGTGGTTCTATAAAACTTTCGGCATTGATGCGGAAATACTTATTGACCATGCATGGGGAGTGGAACCTACAACAATGGAGCTTGTGAAGTCTTATCAGCCCGAAATGAACTCTATAAGCGAGGGACAGGTTCTTTCCGAGCCATACGATTACAGCAAAGCAAGGATAATCGTTCGGGAAATGACAGAGAGCCTTATGCTTCAGCTAAACAGCAAAGGACTTGTTTCCGACTCTTTTACCCTTGATATAGGTTATGACAGAGAAAACTGCGACAAGGGAACATACAAAGGAGCCACAAAGGCTGACCACTACGGACGTATGGTTCCCAAGCCTGCCCACGGCAGCACAAGAATAGCCAACCCGTCTAACTTAGGCAGTCAGCTTCAGGAGGCAATCGTAGGACTTTTCGACCGAATTGCAGATCGTGAGTTGACAGTGCGTCGAGTAACCATCACAGCCAACCGGGTTGTTGAGGATCGTGGAATTATGCAGATGGATTTATTCACAGACGTATCAAAGCTGGAAAAGGAAAAGAACCTGCAGAACGTAATGGTTAAGCTGAAACAGAAATATGGAAAAAACGCTGTCCTGAAAGGCACAAACTTCCTTGAAGGCGCTACAATGCGTGAACGCAATATGCAGATTGGCGGACACCGTGCCGGAAAAGCAGAGAATAAATAAGTGCGTAGAACAATAGCGGATAATAAAACAACCACAGGCATAGGAGGTGCAGACTGTGGCTATAAGAGATAATTATGATGATATAATAAATATGGATAGACCATGGCAAAAAGACACACTCCGCAGACACCCGAAAATGTCTCCCCGGGACAGAGCCAAAATCTTTGCTCCCTTTGCTGCCTTAAGAGGTCATTCGGAGCGCCTCGGCGAGGAAGATGTGAAGCTGATGAGGTGCAGACGGACTGTGCTGTCCGAAGATGAAGCCGCTATACTTTCCGACAAGCTCCTGCAGGTGAGAAAAGGAATGACTGTAACGGTAATGTATTTTCAGCCCGAAGCAGAGAACGGAGAAACCGGCTACAATATAACCGTAACCGGCACTGTAATCAATATTGACGTCATCTGCAGAACCTTGAAAATAAACACAGGCATGACAAATGAAAAAGGTGCCGTGGACGATGTGGTTAAGTTTGATGACTTGCTTGATATAAATGGCTCGGAGATTATTGATATAGATAAATATTTGGGGATAGGGGACTGTGAGTTTTCAGAATATGAATTTTCAGAGTAACAGAGCGATTAGCCATCAATAACCCAACCTCGAACCAAGCAAAATGCCGTCCGTCAATCATCGGTTTTGCCCTTTCGTCAATAAAGCACCCTCGAAAAATCAGTCCAATATACCCGCAAACACGCACTCACAAACAATGCAAAAATAAAAAATACAACCACATGATCTGCCCGTCTAAGCAATGTTTAACAATGTATCAGACGTGAAATAGGGCTGAAAAACAGATTAATTTTTGTGCGGTTTTTCATTTTTGCTCATTTATAGTTATATGCTTAAAGACTTAAAACAAAATCCAAAAAGCTGTTTAAAGGCTTTTTAATATACTCCGTAATTATATTGCATAAGCTCTTTATATATC
>JAJBVU010000027.1 GCA_020859645.1 Eubacterium sp.
ATTGATTTTATTACCTAATAATTCGATTAAATATACATTTAATCAGGCTGGCATAGAGGTGAATACACTATCTTTTGAAAAAGATGATATTCATTGGGAAATTTTGGTATTTTGCAATGAAAAGGTGAAATTTGTGTCTGAGATTTTAGAGTACTTTAGTTCTAATTCTGAGGCAGACATTAAAAATGCTATAAATGATTTATATAGACAGGGACTTCTTTATTACAGCATTTTCAGAGAAGAATGCGTTACTATTATAAACACTAATAACGTTATTTAATCATGAAGAAAATCAAGAAAATTTCGGTGCAGGAATTAGATCTCCTCTCCCAAGAAGCTGCCTCTCTTAAAGGCGGTCAAGGTCAACCAGTTGGTCCATTTAGGACTGATATCAAAACTAATCAGCAAAGCATTGTAGCACCAGCACCTTATAAAGGTCAATTTGGGGTACATGGCTCAGTTTATTTCTAATCTACAAAGCGGCGAGAATAGTGCTGGTTATTTTACATATTGGTTTAATGCCATAAAATAATCACTGACCTATTCTTGCCGCTCTAAATAAATAGTAATATGAAACATCTGCATTTAGTTCTTCTTTCGATATTTTGTTTTGTTGGTATCAAAGTGTGGGCAAGTAATGTGTGTGATACAATCCCCACTCGGCAGCTTAATGAGATAGTTATTAAGGGGGAAAAGCCTCATATAAAAGATGAAAACGGAGTATTAGTTATAAACTTACCTGAAATAGTTAAGGATAAACCGGTAAACAATATCTTAGAAGCACTGGGATATATGCCTGGTGTTACTAACAATAATGGTATGGTTTGGCTGACAGGGGCATCTAATGTCACAATCATCCTTAACGGCGAGTTGACAAATATGCCCTTACAGAACCTTTATCAGTTGCTCTATACAACACCACTTGACCGCTTGAAGAATGTAGAAATAATGTATTCTGCTCCGGCAAAGTATCATATCAATGGGGCTGTTATCAACGTGGTGTTAAAAACCCCGACACCGCTTGATGGATTACAAGGACAGGTGCGGATTGGTTACAATCAGGCGCATAATGGTTCCTACGGAGGTACATTAGCAGCGACATACGCTATTAAGGATTGGACATTTGACTTAAATTATGGTTTATCAAGAACTAAGTCGTGGTCTCACGAACAGTCATTCTCGAATCATTTTCTTGATGGTACACGTACAATGATTGAAGATAATATGCGCAAAATCGGAGAGAACTGGTCTAATTTAATATATACGGCAATAGCTTGGAAAACTTTAAAATTTGTTTATAATGGACAAATTATTTCTGATTCAAAAAACAACAGTTTGTCTGCAGGCTCTCTCGGCAATTTCACAAATACCTACAATTTTGAATCACCCATAAATTATCATAATATCGCATTGAGATACGAAACGCCTTTCGGCCTGACCGTTGGAAGTGATTATACCCGTTATTATGAGAATCGGGAACAATCTCTCTCTCAGGATTTTTCATATATGCTAAGTTCAATTAATCGACAGACTATTAACCGTTATCATTTCTATGTTGATCAGGAACATCATTTTGGTAAATGGAAACTGAATTATGGTGCGGAATATCAGCGTTCAAATGACCGTAGCTCACAGGTTTACCAATCTACAGAGATGACTGATTTGCATAATGTATTACATGAAGATGTCGCCAGCGCGTATGTTGGTACTGAACGTACCTTCGATTGGGGACTTTCATTTAATTTTTCCGCAAAAGGTGAGTATTATCACAATAACTATCAGCATAATTGGAATTTTATTCCACAATTCAGTGTAACATATTATAAAAATCCCAAGAACATTTTTCAACTTAATCTTAGCTCCCAACGTATATATCCATCATATTGGGAACTCCATAATGTTACAAATTGCATTAACGGTTACTCAAGTGTCATAGGTAATCCTTGTCTCTTACCGTATGTTAATTATTCAGCACAGCTTAACTATATTTTCAAACAGAAATATGTGGCTACGTTATATTTCCAATATGGTGATAAAGCTACTGTTCAATTACCGTACCAATCACCAGATGCACTAAATCTGATTTATCAAACTATAAATATGGACTATAAACGCACTGTAGGAGTCAATTTACATGCACCTTTCAATATCAATAACATATGGGATGCTACCGTCACAGCCAACGTGTTCAACCAACGTGAGAAAGCGAATCATTTTCACGACATTAGTTTTGATAACAATAAATGGGTTTTCTATGGTGCGTTTAATAATTCTTTCAAGTTTAGTCATAATAGTCCTGTCTCTTTGACCATTGATTTATCATATATATCATCATCATTACAGGGTATGGCAGACTTGTCAAACATGTGGAAGATAGATGCTGGGATAAAATGGCTCTTCGGCAAGAAACACTGTTGCGAATTTGACTTGAAAGCTGACGATATTTTTAATTGTTGGTCACCAACAATGACAATCAACCACGCCGGACAGGATTATCGTATGAAAGTTTATGATATGACCCGCAATCTTAAATTAACTTTCATTTGGCGTTTCAACGGTTTTAAGCCGAAAGACAATAGTATTGACACATCTCGCTTTGGAACAGGAAAATAGTCTATTTACTTATAAATCGAATTGTTTATGAGACATATGGCAATCATACTCGTGTTTTTAATAGCCGTCAGCTGTTATGCCCAGTCAGAAAGAAATGACAGCATATTGATGCAAGAAATGAATATGTCTCTTGATTTGCCTATGACAGTCAAAGATAGTATTCCATTTTTTGATGCCCCAAGAGATAGTGTTTACAATTGCGATGACGATGCAAAAAAATCACTGCTTAACGTCCACATGATACCTATTTATCCGTTCGGTGTAATATATCACAATAAACCTATATATTGCCCATCATTCGTTAATCCTGGAGTGATTTATCAAGGGAATAATATGGTATTGTTTGGTACAGTCCATGTTACACAGTATCTCGGTATGATGAATAAGGAAGTTGGCACATTAGGAACTTCTCTTAGGAAAGGAAGGTTACATTTTTACATTGGAGGTATAGTCAATAAATATGGCTTTTATGGAGGTTTATTTAGACAATTAGGTATCAGTGGACAACTTACCTATCAAATTTCTTCTCCTTTTTCATTCACTGCATTTGCTTATTACTACGGTGAGAATGCAATGCCTGTAATGCCTAATGGGGACTTTATGCCTCCGTCAATGCTTGGTTATTATGACGTATCAAGGTTCGGAGGCTACATCAATTATAGTACATCTGGACATTGGGGAATCCAAATGGGAGGCCAGATTGTAGAAAGAATAGGACCACGGAACCATTATGAAGTTGAACCTATTTTTACGCCATACATTAGTGTTGGTCGAGGAAAAAAGAAAATAGGTTTTGGGTTGCCTGTGGGACAAATATTGTATGGAATATTTAGCAGATAATATAATTATATAAATATGAATAATAAAAATAGTGACATGGAGTTGCGTTCTGAGAAAGTTAGAAATCTTCTTGGCGAAATACCACCAGTTTTAGTTCGATGGGGAACGGTGATAATCGTTGCCATATTCCTGATACTGTTATTAGTCGTCTGTTTCATGCCTTATCCTCATTCGCAAGGAGAAAGCATTTTACAGCATTTATTTATGATGTAAGTTCGGTATGAAAAATTGTAGCATGAAATTCCAACTGTTTTTAATTGTCATGGTCTTCCTGTTTTGTGGTTGTGAATCAGAAGATGATATAATATCCGTAACCATGCAAGACGGGAATACCATAACTATCAATTCGTCGCAGAGGTATTATCCTGATGAGGATGAGTTTGTTCATGGTGTCTCATTTGCTTTTGCTCGTTCATACGATTATTCCGAGATTGAGGAAATGGAGTATCAAGACGATTCGGAAGGCAAAGTGACCTGCTATAATCAGTTCTTCATTGGAAGTTGGGAAATCGCCAAATTCGGTGAGTGGATCCGCGATTACGGGCTGGAGCCTGACAAGGCTTATTATATTGCGACAAAGGTGTATGTCAAATACATTTCGATGCCCCCGAAAGGTTTAAGAATCGTTCCCAAGCCGGGAG
>JAJBVU010000325.1 GCA_020859645.1 Eubacterium sp.
ATATAAGGGGCGGCTGTTCCCCCGTAGGAATGAAAAAGCTCTACCCCACCTTCGTTGAAAGCTCCGCCCTAAGCCTTTCCCAAATAGGCGTCAGCGGCGGAAAAAGAGGCGTTCAAATCTTGCTTTCACCCCAAGACCTTATTAAAATCACAAAAGCCAAAACCTTTGACAATAACTAATCAAGACCATCGGTTAAACCGGTGGTCTTGACTTTTTTTGTAAAATTATATTTTATTTGAAATATTTTACACCTGATGAAAAAATCTGCTGATCCTTCTCTCCGCAGGTATTCTTATAAAGGTTATTGCCTATACGTTCGCTGTGACCCATTTTACCCAAAACTCTGCCGTCGGGGCTTGTGATACCCTCAATAGCGTAAAGTGAGCCGTTTACATTATATTTTATGTCATAGGTGGGCTTTCCGTCAAAGTCGGTATACTGTGTGGCAATCTGACCGTTTGCTTCAAGGCTTCTGATTACATCTTCGGATGCCAAAAATCTGCCTTCGCCGTGTGAAACGGGAACGTTAAACATATCGCCTGGGGTTGTGTTCCAAAGCCAGGGAGACTTATTTGAAACAATCTTGGTGTTGGCTAAACAGGAAACGTGTCTGCCGATTGTGTTAAAGGAAAGTGTCGGTGCGTCGGGGCTTAAGTCTCTGATTTCTCCGTATGGAACAAGACCTAACTTAATCAGAGCCTGGAAGCCGTTGCAGATACCAAGCATAAGTCCGTCACGCTGATTTAAAAGACGCATAACCGCTTCGCTGATTGCGGGGTTTCTGAAAACTGCGGCAATAAACTTTCCCGATCCCTCGGGCTCATCGCCGGCTGAGAAGCCGCCGGGAAGCATTACTATCTGGGCATTGTCAATAAGCTTTGCCAAAGCCGCTGCGGAGTCCTTAAGCCATGCAGTCTTTAAGTTTCTGATAACAAAGGTGTCAACCTTAGCCCCTGCGGCTTCAAAACGGCGCATAGTATCATATTCGCAGTTTGTGCCGGGGAATACGGGAATAACAACCCTCGGCGAAGCAAGGCTCAAGCCGCTGCCTCTCTTTTCAATAACGTTAAATTCCTTAAGTGAAATATCCTTTTCGTCAAAACTGCTGTAAAGCTTTGTGGGGAATACCTTTTCGATAGGAAGAACCCAAACCTTTTTAGCTTCTTCAAGGTCGATTGTTTCGCCGTTTACAACAAAGGCTTTCTTTTCTGTTGTCTTTCCTAAAATTTCAATGTCAAGATCCTTTAATTCCTCGGCTATGTCTGCGTTTTCGGCTATTTCACAGACAAATGAGCCTGTTTTGCAGCCAAAGGGATCAGCTATATTGACCTCTGCCCCTATGTCGTTGCCGAAAGACATTTTTGAAATGCAGGCTGCTGCACCGCCCTGACCTATAACTGAAGCGGAAACAATAACTCCCTTCTTAATAAGTTCGGAAATTTTCTCAAACTGAGCCTTAAGCTTGTCAAAATCGGGCAAATCGTTTTCGTCATAGGCTGCATTTATTTTTACAATATATGAACCCGGCTTTTTGAACTCAGGAGAAATTATATCACCTGCTTTTGTTACGTCAACGGCAAATGAAACAAGTGTGGGAGGAACGGTTAAATCCATAAATGTTCCGCTCATACTGTCTTTTCCGCCAATAGCCCCTAAGCCAAGCTCCATTTGAGCAAGGTAAGCCCCTAAAAGAGCCGCAAAGGGCTTGCCCCATTTTTCGGGAGCCTTTCCCAAATGTTCAAAATATTCCTGGAATGTCAAATAAACGTCTTTATAGCTGCCCCCTGCCGCTACGATTTTAGCAACAGACTCAACTACGGCATAAACTGCCCCGTGGAAAGGACTTGCCTTTGCCGCTTTAATTTTACAGCCGAAGCTCATAAGGGTAGCTGTGTCTGTTTCGCCCTTTAAAACAGGGATTTTAGCCGCCATAGCCTCTGAGGGGGTAAGCTGGTTTTTACCGCCGAATGGCATAAGAACTGTACCTGCGCCGATTGTAGAGTCAAATCTTTCGGAAAGACCCTTTTGAGAAGCCACGTTGAGATCCTTAAGGTTGTTAAGCCATTTTTCTTTTATGGTTGCTCCCTCAGGCTCTTTTTGGCTCATATCTTCGGGGGCTTTAACAAGAACGTCAGCCTTCTGCATAACGCCGTTTGTATCCAAAAAGTCTCTTGAAATGTCTAAGATTTCTTTGCCTCTCCAAATCATTTTAAGACGGCGGTCGTCTGTTACCTCAGCAACGGGAGTTGCTTCAAGGTTTTCGGCGTTGGCAAGAGCCACAAATATTTCTGCGTTTTCTCTGTCAACTACAACTGCCATTCTCTCCTGACTTTCGGAAATAGCGATTTCCGTTCCGTCAAGACCCTCATATTTTTTGGGAACAGCGTCAAGGTTTATAACAAGACCGTCTGCAAGCTCGCCGATTGCAACGGAAACGCCGCCGGCACCGAAATCGTTGCAGCGTTTAATCATTCTGCTGACCTCGGGGTTTCTGAAAAGTCTCTGAAGCTTTCTCTCTGTGGGTGCGTTGCCCTTTTGAACCTCCGCTCCGCAGGTTTTGATTGAGTCCTCGTTATGTTCCTTTGAGCTTCCTGTTGCACCGCCGCAGCCGTCTCTTCCGGCTCTGCCGCCGGTCATAATAATAATGTCCCCGGGTTCGGGTCTTAAACGAATAACATTTTCCTTCTTAGCGGCTGCAATAACTGCGCCTATTTCCATTCTCTTAGCAGCATAGCCCTCGTCATAAATTTCAACAACCTGACCTGTGGCAAGACCAATCTGATTGCCGTATGAAGAATATCCGGCAGCTGCCCCTCTTGTAAGCTTTCTCTGAGGAAGCTTACCGGGGATTGTGTCCTTAACGGGGCGTCTTGGGTCGGCGCAGCCTGTTACTCTCATTGCCTGATAAACATAGGCTCTGCCCGAAAGGGGATCTCTTATTGCACCGCCGAGACAGGTTGCCGCACCGCCGAAGGGTTCGATTTCGGTTGGGTGGTTGTGGGTTTCGTTCTTGAACATTATGAGGTAGTCCTCTTCCTTGCCGTCAATAACAGCCTTAGCGTTTATTGAGCAGGCATTGACCTCTTCTGACTCGTCAAAGGCTGTAAGCTTTCCCTGAGCCCTGAGAGAACGAACCCCCTGTGTTGCTATATCCATAAGGCAGACAGGCTTTGTTCTGCCCATTTTCTTTCTGTCGTCAAGATAACGGCTGAAAACATCTTCTATTTTCTGCTTATACTTGCTTTCTTCAACCTCAACATTTTGAAGGTTTGTGGCAAAGGTAGTGTGACGGCAGTGGTCTGACCAGTATGTATCTATAACCTTGATTTCGGTAACGGAGGGGTCACGCTTTTCGGTGTCTCTGAAATATTCACGGCAGAAAAGCAAGTCCTCGCCGCTCATAGCCAAGCCCAAATCGTCACGCATTTTCAAAACTTCTTCTTCGCTTAAGTTTATAAAGCCCTTAAAAACAGCCACGTCCTCTGCTTCGGGGTGTTCGATTTTAAGGCTTTGGGGCTTTTCAAGAGCCGCTTCTCTTGAATCTACCGGGTTTATGCAGTATTTTTTAACTGCGTCAAGCTCGTCGGCTGTAATACTGCCCTTCAGAACATAAACCTTTGCGCAGTTTATAAGAGGGCGGTCCTCCTCGGTAACAATCTGTACGCACTGCATAGCCGAGTCGGCTCTCTGGTCGAACTGACCGGGCAGATATTCGGCGGCAAAGCTTGTTTCGTCAGCTGACATATCGAATTTTTCTTCATATAAAATGTCAACAGGAGGTTCCGAAAACACAGTTTTCTTACATCTTTCAAAATCCTCGCCGTAAAGACCCTCAATGTCATATCTTATTAAAATTCTGACGCCCTCAAGACCCTTAAGCTCCAAATTTTCCTTAAGGTCGTCAAAAAGCTGACGAGCCTCGATATTTAAACCGGGCTTTTTTTCAACATAAATTCTTTTAATTTCAGCCATAACACTTTCCTCCCATATTAATTATACTTTGCTTTTTAAAAATCTCATAATTGATCTTATAAATGGCGGTTCTTATTTCCTCTGTGAGCTTTTTGTAATACCAGAGAT
>JAJBVU010000311.1 GCA_020859645.1 Eubacterium sp.
TTCTTTGTGCAATATGGTTTGCACAATCGACACAAAACATTACATCCTGTTAAGGAAGTATAATCATTATTCTCACCATTAGCAAGATAACAGTTATTTCTTACAAGAGGCAAAACATCATTTTCTACTTTCAAATAAGCTTTGCTTTCAGAAACATATTTACCTGCATAATTTGGCTTTATGAGTTTCGGTCTATTATCACTCTCTGAATAAATAGCAGATTCTCCCATTTTTAAAGATGATAAATAATCCGTCTGTTCATCCGTCATATGCATAGCTCCGCCCATTAATTCACGGTCTTCCTTGTCAACGGTTCTATGAACAATTTTAATATTTGTATTTTTTATTAAGTCCGGTGCCAATTTTGACGGAATTTGATCTGCAACTAAAAAGCCTTGTCCCTTACTTCTCAATTCAGCTAATAAATTACAGAAAAATTCAACAGCGGCGCCTCTTGGATCGGCATTTTCTCCCGTGCCGGAGCCAACATTTTTAAGGAGTCTATGAGCCTCCTCAATTAATAGCAAATGTTTTACCGACAACTGACAATCTTCTTCTTGACGGCGAAGTTCAACCAACTGAATAAGCATCATACTTATAATAAAGGCTTTTACGTCATCGTCGCCTATGTCTTCCAACTCAATTACTACATTCTTTTTTAAGATTTCAGAAATAGGAAATGACTTCCTAACATTTAATGTGTCACCTTTAGAACCTAATCTCAGAGAATTGATTCGAGCCTGCAGTGAACCTATGAGGTCATTTCTCATTTTTTGATCATATCCCATAGCAGTAACAACTGCCGGTATTTTCCAATATAAATCTTCAACTGTTGGATACAAATCTGTACCTTTTCGATTCTTATTAGTTCTTAAATCCCAGCCATAGTCCTCATATATTTCATAAATCGCTCTTTCTAAAACATATGGCATTGGTGTGTACATTATAAAGCTTGCTTTAAAAGCTGCATACACATTGTCAATATGAGTTTGTAGTGCTGTATTCCCAATACATTCAAACGGATTCAAACAGTATGGGTTACATAGCGGATTTGATGAGCCAACTGTATGTATCTGCAAATCATCGAATCCTAATTTATACAACTCCCAATATTCCTTCTTTGCGGGTTCAATTACCATAATCGGAATAGTATGTTCTGAGCCTTCATATACGTTATGTAATATATTTTTTGTTGTATTTGTTTTACCACTGCCTGTTAATCCAACAATCAAGCAATGGCGATTCAATTCATTGTAATCTATAGAATACTCATTCTCTGTCAATGTTCCGTTTTTTATTATTTTGCCTAAACTCAATGGTCCACTTTTAAATCGTGAAACATCAAACTCTGTATAGTCAAATACAGAGAAACCGGCCGTATCCTTAGTTGGAAACGACATATAAATTGCCAATTCCTTACTATTCAAAAATGTAGATAATATAGGATATCCAAAATTTTCAATTATGTCAGTTTGAATATTTTCGAGTATACCTTCAGATAATCGTGCATTAATGCCTTTGATTTGATGAACAGGTTCCGGTGTTGATTCTGTTCCATAATATAATGATACCAATAATCCTGAAAGTAACGCCGCATCACTTTCATTTGTTGTTCCATATTGTATGGTAACAGCCCATTCCCCCACGTTGGTTGCTGCATTGTATTTTTCACTATACTGTTCCATTAATTCATTATACTTATCAGCTGCAAAATATGTTTTTTTGTATGAAGTGTTTTCGACATTATCTGTGTCAGAAAATGATACATCATTTAACATACTTGATTTTGAACTTTCGTCCAAAAAAAGTTTTTGATGAGTAATCGTCTCATTTTTTGTAAGTGGGATTGCATTTACTATGTAGCACCATTTTTTCCCTTTTATACCATTGATTATAAAATCAAGTTGAGAACCCTTTTCAAGTATGCTTGGATTTCCTTTGATAAAACCTACGGATGAAAATTCATTAGAATTTACAATTTGTGCGAATTTATATTCATTGTAGTTATTATTTTTTGTATCAATATTAATTGCCGGCAAATTGCCGGATAACAATCCCAAGAGGACTTGTCCATTATCTCTCACTGATTCCTTGTCAATGTTTACACCTACATAGATGTTAGTATCATTTCCGTCTCCAAGAACGATAAAAGATACAGACAGTGCACTTGAATGCAATCCAATAATAATTGTTGAAATTAGCTGACTTATACCATTTTCTAAATCTTCCCATGAATTTGCAATCCCATTAACCTTGTAATATAGATATTCATTTGATAAATCATACTGTAAATTTGAACTGTCTATACAATCCTCTGCCATAACAGATAAAATATGATTATATTTTTGCTCCGTACTATTAGCCAGATTTTCTATAGTTGTTCTATCCATACCTTTTCCTCCATTTATTTAAACGCCTTAAATAAAATTATAAGTCCTATTATAATCATTATTAACGGACCAACTGCCCCTAAAGCTCCGGATTATGTATTCCCTATTGCCGTCCCTAGTCCAGACACATTATAAATAAATAATGTTAATATAAAAGCAATAATCAGCATTACAATTAGCGGAGAATTTCGCCTTCTTCCGCCCGAAAGCAGTCGCGTCATAAAGCCAATTTTTGTAAACGATGAAACAAAATACAATATTAGCAATATAACATACACCGCAATCAGCGTTGTTACAAAACCTTTTACATTATTCATAACACCGGATAAAGATCCGTTTCCGCCTGATAGCAGAACACTAAGCAATAAAACAATTCCAATAAATACAAGAGTTAAAACAGCAATCATTTTCACGGAACGCTGGAATTTTATTGGCGTAGATATACTACCATTTATAACACGTATATCTCTTGCCATAAGTATATTATCGCCGGTAAATTTACCTCTTACTTCAACCTCTTCATTATCTAACAAAGTAGCGCCAAAATTTGTTGAACCATGAACATTAACTACATATTTTTGCGTAATTGGATTTCCGGCTCTGTCAACGCCTTTTGTTTCCGTTAAAGTAAAGCTATGTAAGAAGTCTTCAAATCGTTGCCCGTACATAATTGCCTGATATATTTTTCGCGGCAGTAACCGCCTATAATTACCGGACTGATCACTATATGTCCTATATTGCGATATCTTGCCCCTAATACACGGCAGTGAAAATATATTTGCTGATGTATTTGATACATATTTATTAGCTACCGGTTTGTTTGTTGTATTGCTTTGATTGGGATTAATTCCGGCAGTTGAATTGCCAGTATTTTGCTGTGCAGATGTACTTGTTCCAAAATTTGAAGTTGTTTTAGAACCAAATCCGGTCCCTTCTCTTGTAGAATTTTGTGTGCTGCCAAATCCGGTTTTTTCGCTTGTACCACTTTGTGTACTGCCAAAATAACTTTTTTTATCGCCCGAAAAACCTGTTCCGTTTTTATTGGTAGAATTGCTCCCAAATGAACCTCCGATTTTTGAACCAAATCCACCATTTGTTTTACCATTTTGACTTCCAAATGCCATTGTGCATACCTTCCTATCATTTTATCAAATACAACTATATCTTACATAGTATTATTTTGAGCCAAATCCTCCCGAGTTTTTAGTTGAATTTGAATTTTTTGAAAAGCCTCCGGTACTTCCTTTTGTTCCAAATCCGGTTGAAGTATTACCAAATCCATCTTTTTGATTGCGAAAAGCATTTCCCGTTCCTGCATCTAATGTTTTTTTCTCGCTGATTAAGTCTCGTACGTCGGGCTGCAATATTTTATTATCTATATCATTTTCAGCTCCGAAATTTCTGCTCCCTACACCTGTAAGATTTGCTTTCTTGTTTGACGCAACATAAAATTTGCCGGGAACAATCATCCAAAGTATTGCTAATAAAAGTCTCGCCGCCTTTTCCGGAAGGGCAAGGTATACTGTCCCAAATTCCATTAAAAGAATTGAAACTGCAGCTGATAAAATAGTAAATAATACCACATTATCATAACTGTAATTATCTTCATTTTGATTTTGCTTATTCCCACAATAAGCAATGCTTTTTATTATAGCCCAAATCAGCGACATTATAAA
>JAJBVU010000022.1 GCA_020859645.1 Eubacterium sp.
GTCATATATAAAATGAAATACGGAAAAAATTTTTTAACTGTTGTTGGGCTGAGCGTTTGCCTCGGTGCAGGGGGGCTGGCGTTTTCGGGCTGTTCCGAAACAGCTTCAGCAGCTGAGGACATTGTTTTATCCGACGGCGGCTCTAAAGCAGACAGCTCATCGGTAAGCATAGACGGCGATACCGTTACCATAAAGGCAGGGGGAACATATAATGTAAGCGGAAGTCTTTCAGACGGCTGTCTTGTTATTGATTCACAGACAGACGTAACCATAAACCTTCAGGGTGTTTCCATTACAAATACGGACGGTCCTGCGATTTGGAACACAAACGGAGACATAACGATAAATCTTGAGGACGGCTCTGAAAACAGCCTTGCGGACGGAGCAAATTATTCACAGCTTGATGAGGACGGCGAGCCGGACGCAGTTATTTACTGCAGCGACAGCCTGACCATAACAGGCGGCGGCTCTCTTGACATAACCTCAGCTTACTGCGAGGGCATAACCAGCAAGGACAGCTTAACCGTTGAGGACGGAAATATAACAATTAATTCTGTAGGCGGAGGAATTAAAGGCAAAGACAGTATGACTGTTGAGGGCGGAACCTTTAACATAACCTGTACCGGCAACGGAATTTATTCTTCAAAGGGCAATCTTGTCGTAAATGACGGAGACATAACAATTACATCCGAGGGCAAGGCTCTTAAGGGCGAAACGGATATTGAAATTAACGGCGGAACATTTAACATAACATCAGTTGATGATGCAATTCATTCAAATGCAACAGTAACAATAAACGGCGGAACATATACTATCTCTACAGAGGACGACGGCGTTCACGCAGAAACAGATCTTGTTGTAAACGACTGTGAAATGGACATTGTGACCTGTTATGAGGGTCTTGAAGGAAATACAATTACAGTAAACGGCGGAAACGTAAACCTTGACGCATCGGACGACGGACTTAATGCAGCAGGCGAAGGCACAAACTCAGACGGCGGCAGCCATATGGGCGGCGGATTCGGCGGCGGCCAGGCTCCCGATATGACAGGCGGAGAGAGCCAAGACGGCGAAAACAGCGGTTCCGGCACAGAAGCAGTTCCCACCTCAGATATGAGCCAAGGTGAAGGCGGCGGAATGGGTCAAGGCGGAAGAGGACAAGGCGGACCGGGCGGAATGCCTTCGGATATGGAAAACGGCGATAGACCCGATATGAGCGGCGAAATGCCGGAAATGAACGGTGAAGCGCCTGAAATGCCTGAGGGCGAAGCTCCTTCGGATATGCCAAGCGGTGACGCACCCTCAGATATGCAGGGCGGCGGCAGACCCGATATGAGCCAAGGCAATGCCGACGGCAGCAGTGACAGCAGTGAAAACAGCGGAAGCGAAAACGGCGGAAACCGTCAGCCCGGCGGAATGGGTCAAGGCGGTGGCGGCGGAATGATGGATTATGACGAAAGCTGCTATATAACCATAAACGGCGGAAAACTTGTTATAAGCGCACAGGGGGACGGCGTTGACTCAAACGGAGACATTAATTTTAACGGCGGCGTTGTTATAGTTTACGGCCCCACAAGCGGCGGCGACGGCGCACTTGACTGCGGCGGCGGCATATATTATAACGGCGGAACCCTTCTTGCCATAGGCTCAAGCGGTATGGCTGAGGGAGCCGACAGCGAGTCGGAAGGTTATTCCTTTAAGTATAACGGAGACTCTATTTCAGAAAACACGGTTATAACACTTGTTAATAATTCTACAGGCGATGTGCTTTTCAGCACTACTACGCCTAAGCAGATTTCATCAATAGTTTTCGGCGATGAAAGTCTTACTGACGGAGCTGAAATAGCTATATATACCGGCGGCGTTTTAACAGGCGCAGAGGATATGGGTGAATATCAGACAGGCGGAACCTTAACAGACGGAACTCTTGTTGAAACAGTTACATTAAGCGGCAAGGCTACCTCCGCAGGCACAAGCGGCGGCGGAATGGGCGGCGGCTTCGGCGGCGGCGGTCACCGAGGCGGACAAGGCGGCGGCAGAGAAGGTGCCGGCGAAACAGCCACACAGGCAGCGGCTTAAAATAACATATGAAAGATAATAAGATAAAGCTTTGGATTGAAGTCTGAGCATATTATAATAGCTTCCGCAGAAAAATTTGTTTCTGCGGAAGTTTTGTGTTGATAGATTTTTTATTTTGTGATATAGTAAAAGCAGTGTTAAGCTTTTCTGAAAGCCGCCCCTTGAGTGATGGCTGACGGAGAAGTGAAATAGTATTGGGTACAAATAAGGGGGCAGTTATGGATTGGAACAAGGCTAAAAATTATACCATAATTCTTTTATTAATACTTAACGCTGTTCTTTTAGGGCTTAATCTTGCGGAAGATTTAAGCAGACGGCTTTCAAAAACCGAGGTTGAAAACATAATTGCGGTTCTTGAAAGCAACAATATTACAGTTGAAACGGAGGTTCCCCAAAGCGCTGAAAGCCTTCCTCAGCTGAATCTTGCGGCGGCTAACTACAGTCTTTTTGACCTTGTGAACATATTTTTCAAAACGGATGAACGCGTTAAAAGAACGGAAGAATTTAATGCCACAATATTCAAAACAGATGACTGTGAACTGAGGGTTGATGGGGATATTGTAACCTACACTGATAAAGGTCTTGTGGTTTTGACTGCCGAAAAGGCGGAGGAAACAGCCCGGGAGTATATGGAAAGGCTGAATGAGCTTTTTCCTGAGTTTTCATATGAATACACTGCCGAAGCTGAGGGGGAGCTGAGGGTAAAATATGATATGCGCTATAAGGGCAATGACTGCTTTAATAACTTCTGTGAGTTTAAATTCGGCAGCGGCGGCATGACAGTCAGCCTTAGATATTTAAAGCCTTTAGGCTTTTCCGGGGCAAAGTCGGAGGTTTACTGCGCCGATGTTATTCTGCTTTCATTTATGAACGGAATAAGGGAGATTTATCCCGATGAGCATTTAACAGTTTCAAAACTGGAGCTGGGATATTTGGCGAAATATGAAAAAGAGGGGGAGACTTCGGAGGCAATTCCATATTACCGCATTATTCTGAAGGAAAAGAGCGAGGTCTGCTATATTAACGGCTATACGGCAGTATTCAGTACAGCGTGAGAAAGATTTATCTTGAATGATGAGGGCTTGAAAAAATGTCAGCGGCGAAAGGTTAGGTTTTCGCTTTCCTAACCAAGCGCTTACGGTATATCACACACATAGAACAGCGTCTCGACCGTGCGCCCTTGGGCGCCGGTGGTAAAAATAAAAAAATAAAAACAAAAAAGAAAGGAAAGAAAAAATGATAATCGAAATATTAAAAACGTTGATTTTAGGCATAATCGAGGGCATAACGGAGTGGCTGCCAATTAGCTCGACGGGGCATTTGATTTTGGCTCAGGAGTTTATAAAGCTGAATATGACAGATGAGTTCTGCGAAATGTTCGACGTAATTATTCAGCTGGGAGCGATTTTGGCGGTAGTGGTTGTATTTTTCGAAAAGCTGAACCCCTTTTCGAGGAAAAGGACAAAGCCCGAAAGGAAAAATATTTACATACTTTGGCTCAAGGTTATAATTGCCTGCATTCCGGCAGGGGTTATAGGAATTTTGTTTGACGACTTCCTTGATGAATATCTGTATAACTCTCTGACCGTAGCAATTATGCTCATTCTTTACGGCGTTATATTTATTATAGTAGAAAGTCTTAACAAGGGGAAGAAGCCTAAGTATGCATATACTGACAATCTGCCTTTGGCAGTTGCTTTCGGCATAGGTCTTTTTCAGGTGCTTGCACTTATTCCCGGAACGTCAAGGTCAGGGGCAACCATTATCGGCGGACTTCTGCTTGGCTGTTCGAGATATGTTGCAGCAGAGTTTACATTCTTTTTGGCAATTCCGGTTATGTTTGGGGCGAGCCTTGTTAAGCTTTTAAAGTTCGGGCTTGTTTTCAGTTCTTCTGAGATAGTTATATTGGCGGTGGGAATGATTTCGTCTTTCGTGGTTTCGATTTTGGCGATTAAATTCCTTATGGGTTATGTTAAGAC
>JAJBVU010000195.1 GCA_020859645.1 Eubacterium sp.
ATCTTATCTCCACAACCTATCCCGTTTCAAATCTGTCAACTCAACCTATCGGTTTTCTGACAGTGGATATGTTCTGTTCTTATCTGTAAATGGAAATCCGAGAGCCGAAGTTTAAACTCAAACTCTCGGAAAAACCTTATTTCAAGCTGTTTTCACACATTATCCCTTAACCTTTGACATCAATACGACACTCTCTACGTGCGGTGTGTTTGGAAACATATCCACAGGCTGAACCTTCAAAACCGAATAGGCTTGAGTTAAATGGGTTAAGTCCCGGGCAAGGGTTGAGGGATTGCATGAAACATAAATTATTTTCTCAGGGGAAAGCTTTAAAAGGGCGTCAAGAAGCTCGGGAGCGCAGCCCTTTCGGGGCGGATCTACAACCACAAGGCCGGGCTTTGCCGTTTCCGCCTGTTTTACCGCAAAGACCTCTGCCGGAGCGGCGAAAAACTCGGCGTTTGAAATGTTGTTGGCAGCGGCATTAGCCTTAGCATCGGAAATTGCCTGCTCCGAAATTTCTATACCCGTTACCCTTCCGGCTTTTCCTGCCAAAAGAAGGGAGATTGTACCTATTCCGCAGAAAAGGTCAAAAACGTTTTCGTTTCCCTTGAGGTCGGCAAAATCAAGAACCGCCTGATAAAGCTTTTCGGTCTGCTTGGGGTTCACCTGAAAAAATGAAAGGGGCGAAATTTTGAATTTAAGGTCAAAAATGTAGTCTGTGATATAACCTTTTCCGAAAAGAATTTTGTTTTCAGAGCCCAAAATTACATTTGTTTTCTTTTTGTTTATGTTTAAAACAGCGGTTGTTACAAAGGGGAAGGCTTTTAAAACGGCTGAAAGCCCCTCTTTTTCGGGAAGGTCGTCGGCATTTATAACTATACAGACCATAACCTCCCCCGTTTTAACGGCGGTTCTGACCAAAATATGGCGGACTGTCCCCTCGGCAGTCTCCTCATTATAAGCCTTTATGCCCTTCTCATTCATAAAATCAATTACCGCATTTATAATTTCTTTGTCCGTCGGCTGATTTATAAGACAGCCCTCTTCGAAGGGAACAAGCCTGTGGCTTCTTTGGGCAAAAAATCCCGTTTGAGCTTTTCCGCCGACCTCTGCTACGGGATACTGACCCTTGTTTCGGTAATAAAAGGGATTTTCCGCAGCCAAAATAGGCTGAAAGTCAGTGCTTTCGGGCAAGCCCCCTACCCTTATAAGGGTATTTTTAACAAGATTTTGTTTAAATTCAAGCTGGGCTTCATAGGTCATATGCTGAAGGGAGCAGCCTCCGCAGCGGTTAAAAACCGAGCATAGGGGAGCTGTACGGCAAGGCGACGGCTCAATGATTTTTTCGATTTTACCGTAGCCGTAGCTTTTTTTAAGCTTCAAAACCCTCATACTTATGAGATCCCCGGGGGCAGTGTCGGGCACAAAGAAGGCAAAGCCGTCAGCCTTGCCTATTCCCGTTCCGTCAACTGTCAAATCTGTTATTTTAAGCTCTGTTATGTCATTTTTTTTGAAATTCATAGTCTGTCCTCAATTATAATTCGGAGCGGCGGATGTTTCTGCCTAAAATTTTGTTAAAGCCAAGCCACTGACCCTGTGAGGTGTCCTTGTCAGCCATTTCGATGAACATATTCGCCTTTGCGTCTGTGTTGTCGGCGCAGTAAAGCAGAAAAGCTTCCAAAGTGGAAGGCAGCTTAGGGGAGCCGAACTCAAATTCCCCGTGGTGAGAAAGTATACAGTGCTTCAAAAGCAGCTCTGCGTCTTTGGGAAAGTCCTTTATTTTTCGGCTTTCCTCTGTTACAAGCTCAGCGCACATAACTATATGACCCAAAAGCTGACCCTTGTCGGTATAATCGTTTTCGGGAAACTCCGAAAGCTCATAAATTTTGCACACATCGTGGAGCATAGCCGCCGTTATAAGCAAATCCCTGTTTACATAGCTTTTATATCTGTCAGCAAAAGCCATGCAAAGCTTTGTAACCGAAAGAGTATGCTCAAGCAAGCCCCCCATATAAGAGTGGTGCATATGCTTTGCGGCTGAATGAACCTTAAACTCGGCGGCTCTTTCCTCATCGTTTATAAAAATGTTTGTCAAAAGCTCTCTGAAATAAGGTGTCTTAATGTCTTTAATATACCCCTTAAATTCGTCAAACATTTCGTCTATGCTGTATTTTGTTGAGGGAATAAAGTCATTGGGGTTATACTCCCCTTTTTCAGAGCGTCTCAGCCTTTTTATGTTAAGCTGAAGGTCTCCGTTATATGACCCCACAAAAGCCTCTATCTTTACAAAATCGCCCTCGTTAAAATCCTGAATAAGGCTGTTTATCTCCCAAATTTTTCCGTCAATCATACCTGTTTTGTCATAAAGCTTTAAAGCCAAATAATTTTTGCCTGCCTTTGACTTAAAAAGCTTTTTCGACTTACAGAGATAATGCTCTGTTATAGTTTCTCCTTCTCTCAGCTCTTCTATAAATTTCATATTTTCCTCCGTTTCAGAATGTTTTAACTATTTATATCATATATTACAGTAGTTTTAAATGTGACATAATATAAAGAAGTCACCCTTATTTCAGACGAATGAAATAAAGGTGACTTAATGTGTACAATATCAAATCAGTTTATAATTCTCTTTGCTCCCACATATGTTGATGTAGAATAATCATCATAAAGGTCTTCCACAATTACGCCTGTTGAATATGTGCTGGAATGTATGTACATATTGTCACCCAAATACATACCAACGTGAGAAATATTTGTGTTTCCTCCTGTGTTGAAGAAAACAAGGTCGCCTGCCTGAAGCTCGTCCTTGCTGACATAAGTACCCTGAGAATACATACTTGCGGAGTTTCTCTGAAGGGTTATGCCGAAATGCTGATAAACACTGTAAACAAAACCTGAGCAGTCAACGCCCAATGTAAGGTCTGTTCCTCCGTAAACGTAGGGAGTGCCTATAAAGTCTAAAGCATACTCTGCTATTTCAGCCGCATTTCCCGTAAGGGCGTCCTTATTAAAATCGGTATGACCTGTGTTTTCGGGCTTTTCGCCTACATAAAGCTCAACATATTCTGAACTTATATAGCCCTCGTTTCCGTAATCGTCGGAAACATAAAGCCATCCCTCGCCCGATTCAAGAACAGTTACGGCATAGCCGTCGCTGAGAACCGATATAATAGTGTTGCTTGAATCCGCCGAAGGTGTAGACCTGAGTCTTAACCCTCCGGGAGAATTTATAATAGCATATGTATTTTTCTCAACGGGCTGAAATGTTTTAAGAATATCCTCAGCTGTAAGCTTAGGAGCGTCAACTGCGGCTTCTGCTTCCGCTGTTCCGTTCATTTCTTCAATGACCTGGTTAATTACATTTTCTGCGGTTTTGGTTTCTGCCGTCTGCGTCTCGGTCTGTTTATCAGCCTGAACCAGATATAAATAACTGCCGCCCAAATAGTCTGCCGAAATATATGCAGTCTGACCGTTATAATTGACCTTATACCATGCGCCGTCCTCGGTTTTGCCCGTTACCGATACGGTTTCGCCTACATTAGCCTGACCTATTACGTCAGACGCTGTAGTAGGAGCCGTACGAACGTTTACCGCATGGTCTGTTACGCTGGCATCAGTTTCTGAAACCTTAACATAAAGGCTTGCTATATAAGCCTCGCCCGAATCGGGATAAGATACCTTAACCCAGCCCGGTTCAACATCTAAAATTGCATATTGATCGCCGGTGTTGGTCACGCCTATTACCTGAGAATCGGTAGAATCTCCCGACCTTACGTTTATGCTGTCTCGTGTTACCGTACCTACGTTAGAGGCAAAGACCGCAGTGCTGAAAGCAGCCGACATAAGAAGTGTTGATACAATCAAAACTCCTTTGTTTTTTAAAAGCGTCATTTTTATCCTCCGTGTTATAAAATTGTAATAGTTCAGCCAAATAATTCGCAAAACGTCTGCTACGCATCCTTCGCCGTTGCACAGCTCTGTTTTACTCATTATTTGGCGCTCCGCTCGTGTCTTATTTTCAGCTTTTATGCATATAAATATGCAAAAATC
>JAJBVU010000257.1 GCA_020859645.1 Eubacterium sp.
CTGATACAGCGGCAGAAGCTGAAGAAGGCACAGAGGCAGAAGCCGAAGAAATTACAAAGCTTGTTATAGGTCTTGACGACACATTTGCGCCTATGGGCTTCAGAGACGAAGCAGGCGAGCTTATGGGCTTTGACATCGACCTTGCCAATGCAGTAGGCGAGCTTAAGGGCTGGGAGGTTGAATTTCAGCCTATCGACTGGGATACAAAAGAGGTTGAGCTTGAAACAGGCAAAATCGACGTTATTTGGAACGGCTTCTCATACACAGACGAAAGAAACGAAAATATGACTCTTTCATCACCTTATCTTGACAATGCTCAGATTATAATCGTTCCCACAGACAGCGAAATCAATTCAAAGGCTGACCTTGCAGGAAAGACTATAGGCTTACAGGACGAGTCCTCAGCCGCAGACGCTGTTGAAGCTGACGAAATGGCTTCTGAAATCGGCGAAATCGTTACATACGACACAAACGTAAACGCTTTCACAGATTTAGGAATCGGCGGAAGAATTGACGCAGTTGTAGCCGATGAGGTTGCCGCTAAGTATTATATCGAAACTTCGGGTGCTGACTTCAGAGTTCTTGACGACGATTTCGGCTCAGAGGTTTATGTTGTAGCTGCTAAGTTAGGAAACACAAATCTTATGGATCAGCTTGAAGAAGCTCTTACAGAGTTAGGCGAAAACGGCACAGCAGCCGAAATTTCGGAAAAGTGGTTCGGCGACAACATTTATATCCACTGAAAATCATTATAATTACTATAATTTCAGTTTTTCAAGGGCTTGGGGAGTTTCTCAAGCCCTTTTATTTTAGGGAGGGCATTTAATGATGAGTATAATCGGAAATACAATTAAGTGGACGCCCTATATGCTCAGCGGATGCGCATTGACAATAAAGCTGTTTTTAATTGTAATTGTGCTTTCGCTGCCATTTGGGCTTTTGCTTACGTTTTTATATACGGGAAAGAGCAAAATCATAGGGGCTGTTGTGGGCTTTTATATTCTTGTAATGAGGGGAACACCTCTTCTTCTGCAGATTTTCTTTGTTTGGTACGGCTTGCCCCTTATTCCCAAAATAGGGAAGTATGTAACCTTTTCAGACAGGTTTACTGCGGGCTGTGTGGCTTATATATTTAACTATGCGGCGTATTTTGCGGAAATATTCAGAGGCGGTCTGCTGTCCGTTGACAAGGGTCAGTTTGAAGCGGCAAAGGTTTTGGGCTTAAGCGAAGCTCAAACCACATTTAAAATTGTTTTGCCCCAGATGATAAGAATTTCTCTGCCGGCAGTTTCAAACGAAGCCATTATTTTGATTAAGGATACGGCTCTTATAACAACCTTAGGTCTTTATGACCTTTTAAAGGTAACAAACAACATCGTAAATACAACAACAAATATTACCGCTTTCGGCGTAGCAGCCTGTTTCTATTTGATTATGAGCTCGGTTTTGACATTTGTGTTTAACAGGCTTGAAAAGAAATTTGCTTTTTAAGGGGGTGACGGTTTATGAAAAAAATGATAGAGGTTAAAAACCTTAAAAAGAGCTTCGGAGACCTGCAGGTTTTAAAGGATGTAAGCTTTGATATAAGCGAAGGGGAGGTTGCGGCTGTTTTGGGTCCCTCCGGTTCGGGCAAAAGCACAATGCTCAGAAGCCTTATAGACCTTGAAACAATTGACGGCGGCAGTGTTATAATAGAAGGGGAAAGCTTCTTTAAAGACGGAGCCTATGCCCCTAAAAAGCAGAAAAAAGCCATTTTGGATAAAATGGGTATGGTTTTTCAGCATTTCAACCTGTTTCCCCATATGAATATAACGGAAAATATGCTCTGTGCGCCGCTATGCACAAAGCAGGGCAGCAAAAAGGAACTTCAGGCACTCTGCGGTGAACTTTTGGAAAAGGTGGGCTTGTCCGATAAAAAGGACGCTATGCCCTCACAGCTTTCCGGCGGTCAGAAGCAAAGAGTGGCTATAGCTCGTGCACTTATGAGAAAGCCGGATATTATGCTTTTTGATGAGCCGACCTCATCTCTTGACCCGGAGCTTACAAAAGAGGTTTTAGACGTTATAAAGGAGCTTTCGGCTGAAAAAATGACAATGGTAATTGTTACTCACGAAATAGGCTTTGCGGCTGAAGCTGCCGATAAAATTATTTTTTTGGATGAAGGCGTTGTTGCTGCCTGCGGAACACCGGACGAGGTTCTTAAAAACAGTGAAAACGAAAGAATTAATGCCTTTCTCAATAAGGTTATGTAGGAGTGATTGACATAGAAGCTACATTATATCAAAAAACCAAAGCTATTATAGACCGCTACGGCTTTTCATTTAAAAAGAATTTCGGTCAAAATTTTTTGATTGACCAAAGGGTTTTAGACAAAATTATTGCCGCCGGAGACATTCAAGCCGATGACGTTGTTTTGGAAATAGGTCCCGGTATAGGCACTTTGACACAGGCTATAGCAAGAAAGGCAAAAACCGTTATAGCCGTAGAAATCGACAGAACCCTTATTCCTCTTTTGGAAGAGGTTTTAAGCGACTTCGACAACATACGCCTTATAAACGATGATATTTTAAAGGTGGACATTAAGGCTCTTTCAGAGGAATACGGCAGACCCCTAAAGGTTATTTCAAACCTGCCTTATTATATTACAACACCGGTTATAATGAATATTTTGGAAAAGGAAGCCCCTGTTTCAAGCATTGTGGTTATGATTCAGAAGGAAGTGGCTATGCGTATGCAGGCGGCGCCGGGAACTAAGGACTACGGCTCATTAAGCGTTGTTACGGCGTATTTTGCAGACTGCTATTTGGCGGCGAATGTTCCGAGAAACTGCTTTATTCCCCGTCCCAATGTGGATTCGGCGGTTATAAGCCTTAAGCCCTATGACAAAAAGCCCTATGACACAGCTGACAGAGAAGGCTTTTTCAAATTTGTAAAGGCGGCTTTTTCCATGAGACGGAAAACTCTTGTAAACTGTATAGGCTCAAGCGGCGATTTTGACCTGACCAAAGAGGAATTTTCCGAAATTTTGAAGAAGGCAGGATATGACGAACGAATAAGGGGAGAGGCTCTTTCGCTTCCCGATTTTCACCGCATTTTTGAGTTAATGTAATAAAAAAATTCCTACGGCCGATATTTTTATAAAATATGTTTGGGGGATGGTGTGATTTTTTCAAGAGATTACAGCAGGGCTATACTTAATCTCAAGGACGGCGGGGGCAGCTTTTCACAGGGTAAGGGCGTTTTCGGGCGAGCCGTTGTTGAGGTAAAAGGGGGCAGAGGGCAGATTATGATTTTCGCTAGGGGTGTTAAGCCCGGCTGTATCTGCTCACTGTATATTATTTGCAGAAAAGGTAAGGGCTTTGTGCCTTTAAAGGCTGTTTTGGTCAACACCAAAAACGCCCTTGCGGAGGTAAAATGGGACTTTAACCCCGATAATATTTTGGGCAGCGGTTTTAAGCTTGAGGACGCTGCTGCGCTGACAGTTCTTTCCGACAAGGGCGATAGGGTGGTGGCTGCCTTTTTTGATAAGCCCTTTGACTTCGGAGAGGTTCATACCGCCGAGGTAACTGAGCCCAAGCCAACTGTTAGGGTTGAGAATACTCCGAAGCCTGAACCTAAGCCCGAAAAGAAAGCCGAAAAATCTAAAGAAACGGAGAAAATTTCTCTTGATAAAGAAGAGAAAGAGGATAAGCCCAAATCCTCCGAAGATGAAAAAAATACATCGCAAGCCCGTAATACAGGCTTTGACTTTACCGACGTTGTAAACCGCTTCAGCAAGGATATAGACGAGCTGAGACGCTTTGCATATATGCAGAAAATGGATTTTGAAGCGGAGGAAAGCAAAGCCAAACGTGACAGGCGAAGTCTTTGCACCGAGGGCATTTTGGAGGACAGAGACAGCTTTAAGCTTAAGGACAGCGAAGGAGCGGAAGGGGATTTTTGTAAAATCAGTCTCAATGAGCTTTGTCTTTTAGACCCCTGTATGTATAAATATCAAAATAAACCTACCTTTTTAAGGTGTTTTGAAAAATATGTACAA
>JAJBVU010000098.1 GCA_020859645.1 Eubacterium sp.
TCTGTAGTTGTAATCTTTATCCGGGCGGCACAGAACGGCAAAGTCAATGGAATCGAATATCAAATCGGCACCTTTGCCTTCATAGGTGAAGCTTAAAATTGTGCGGTAAAACAGATCGGAAACAAGAGCGGCATCATTGCCGTAAACGCCGCAGCCGAAAGCTCCCAAAATCAAATGCCGATAATTCCCGGAAGCCGCTGTTAAAAGAATACCTTCGATTCGCTTGCTGAGCATTGCTTCATATTCCGTCTGCGACATTCCTTCAAGACCGAGACGCACCATAGGCGCCGCACAGCTTATAACGGAAACAGGGAAAGGCTCGGCAAGGGTTTCGGAAGATGAAGCTTTGATTACTTCCACATTTGGCGAAATCATAACACCGTCAGACCCCATTCTCGTCTTTTTTGCATTATTATAGCTGTAATATTTTTCGGCATTTTTGCTTTCCAAAGACAGCAGAAGCGATGTCCTGCGGCAGAGGTCCTCTTCCTGTGCAGAAGCACCCTTTCGGGTATGACCGCCGGGTGTAGTCGCACTTGCCAAATTCAAAACAAGAATTTTCGGGTCGGCTTCTCCCTTATTTTTTAAATCTTCATATTTTTTCTGAGCAAGCACAAGAGCGTCTGTATTTTCACAGTTGAAAAGGCGGCGGATGCTCTGTGTCTGCTTTTCGTCGTTTTCCGCTGAAGTGTTTGCTTTATCTGATTTTGAACGAAGCTTTTCAATATCCTCAGGCAGAAAAACCTTTGTTTCTCTCATCTGTTCGGGAGAAAATTTCAGCTTAATTTCACGATTATCTTTTATATAGCTGCCTTTTTCAAGTATATTAAGGGTGTCATTCAATATGCGGATATTGTTGTTTCTCTTTTCTTCCTTCTGCCGCTCTTTTTCTTTAATTTCTTCCTCGGAAAGCCCTTTATATTCAGCTTCTCTCATTTTTTCGGCAAGCTGCTTCAGCTTTTCTTCCTCAGGCAGTTCCGGTTGTGATTTTAATTCAGCCATTCTTTTCACGCCTTTCTTTAAGCTTCTTGAATACATCGTCGCAGTTTTCTCTTATATTTAAATTTGCCGCTCGGTCAAAGCCTGTGCGTCCGGGGTTTATTTGAACAATTACTGCGTCTTTTCTCCGATAATCCCAATAAACACCTCCGTAATATCCGTGTGTTCCGATAACGAGAATCAAGTCGGCTTGTGAAATCCATTTTTGGGCTTTTTTGACATCATCATCCCAAAGACCGACGTGGCTGTAAATAGGCCAGGGCAAAATAGATTTTCCGCAGACTTTACAAGTTGGCAGTTCATCTTGATTCCAAATTTCATAGCCTTCATAAAAGCGTCCGCAGCCTGAACAGCAATTGACCTGAAGACTGCCCTGAATTTCGGCAACATTTTTTGACCCGGCGATTGTGTGCATACAGTCAACGTTTGTTGTAATAATTCCGAGAAGCTTTCCCTCTTCTTCCAAGTCACGCAAAGCATAATGGCTGTAGCTGGGATGATAATGAAACATAGAATCCACCCATGAATATAAAAATGAATTGTCATCTGAACCGCCCGATCCACGACGAGAAATACGAAGCTGCCCGTATGTTTTGCCGCCGCCGGCAACTGAAATACCTGCGCCGGTTGTGGCAACAATACAGCTGCTGCTGTCAATATAATCGGATAACTGCTGTATTTGGTCAGCACTTTGACCGCCTTTAAAAAAGTTCATACCTATCCCCCCTTATCCGTTCAAAACTGCTTCTAAAACTTCGGCGGCATCTGCCCGAATATTTAAATCGGCTATGCTGTCAAACTGTGTGGGTGACGGGTTAATTTGAATAAGCTTGGTTTCGGGCTGCATACGGCTTAAATATTCTTCGCTTCGAAAGCCCGTTGTGCCTATGACGATTACCAAATCAGCTTTGGAAATCATATTTATTGCCTTATTCATATTTTCCCTTGAAACAACACTGCTTAAGGGAGCTTCTCTGCAAAAGCCCGTAGGCATTAAATATCCTCCGCATTTTTCACATTTCGGCATTTGCCCCTGACCCCAAACCCTGTAGTCATAATAGCAGCTTCCGCAGTCTATACAGATGTTGTCCCTAAAGCTGCCCTGAAATTCAACAACATTCACCGAACCGGCTATTGTGTGAAGGCAGTCTAAATTTTGAGTGAGAATGCCCTTGATTTTTCCCTGCTTTTCCAGTTCCGCAAGCTGCTTGTGAACCTTGCTCGGTCCTTTTTCGAATGTGGCATCGAGAAAGGCATTTTTTATTATCTTATAAAACTTTTCGGGATTTTTGCGGACGTATGAAGCCGAAAAGACCTTTCCGTAATTCATTAACCCTACACTCTGTTTAAGTCTCCTGACTCCGTACAGATAGGAAATCCCGGCACCTGTAACAGCCACTGCTCTGCTGCTTTCATTCATATATTCCATTAGTTTCATATAGTCCTTTTTCAAGCTTAATTCCTCCTTTTTTTCCACAGCCTGAAGGTCTTTCCGTAGGCACAGGTTCTCGGCAGTGTCGGGTCAAACAAGGCTGTAAATAAATCCACTTTTTTACAGTGGTTACACTTTATAAGACGTTCTTCATAAATCTTACACACTCTTTTTTTGGTGTCTAAATTTTCACAGGGATCTTTATAATGAATGATTACCCTTCCGTCAGGTCTTACAGTACGCATATAACAGCATCTTCCGCAGCGGTAACACAGCGAATCCCAGTTTTTCCGCCATTTGAGCCAAGCCGCAAAAATACGGAACAGCATTATTAATCATCTCCGAGCCTTCAAAAAAATACCTTTATACAATTTTGATATAGTCTGCTTTACGGGGCTTAGCTTCAGGAGCTTCTCCGGCTCTGTAGCCTAAAATGCAGTTTGCAACGCCTACATAATTTTCATTAAGTCCCCATTCCTTTAAAAGATTAAGTCCTTCGGGGGAAGAGAAAACCTCTTTAGCTCTGTAAATATAACAGGAGTCAACTCCCACAGCGTGAGCCGCATTGAGAAGATTTCCCGCAACAAGGCAGGCATCCTCAAACCAGGTGGGTGCAGAGGCTTTGTTTCCGAAAACAATTGCCACAACAGGCGCACCGTAGAAGGGGTCAAGGTCTCTGCCCATAACAGTCGCATTCATTTTGCTGATTTTCTTGACGGTTTCAGGGGTTTTTACAAGAACGATAACAGGCGACTGCATTCCCATTCCCGTAGGGGCATAGGTTGCCGCTTCAAGAATAGCGTCAAGCTTTTCCTGTTCAATTGGCTTGCTGCTGAAGCTTCTGACGCTTCTTCGTGTTTTTAAGCTTTCAAGTACAATATTTTCCATTTTTGAAAATCCTCCTTAAAAATAATTTGTTTGTTTGCAACAGGTGTTGTATAATTTAATTATACAGTATTGTGCAAAATTCATCAAGCAACAATATGAAACATCTGTCGCATTATTTGATTAACAAGGAGAAGAAATATTATGAATAAACAGCCGGAAGTCACAGACGCCACAAGAGAAGCCTTTATAGAAGCTTTTTTTAAGCTTGCGGAAATAAAAAACATACATAAAATTACAATCAGGGAAATTACAAACCTTGCCGGATATAACCGCACAACCTTTTACCGCTATTTTAAAGACGTATTTTCACTTATGGAGTATGCCGAAGATGAATTTTTTCAATACACACGAAAAACGCTGACTGAACAGCGTAAAGACGGAAACACATATGACAGGCAGTTTTTTGAAACCTTTATAAACTGCTTCCGCAAAAATCCCCAACGAATATCAATTCTTATGTCGGAGCAGAACCGTTCCCACTTCATAAGAAGAATGAGGGAAAATGTAACAGACAATTTAGGCTCGCAGATTGCCGACACTCCCAAAAAGAGGGTTGTAATGGATATGTTCTTTTTCGGGGTTTTCTCCGCCATAGCAATAAATTTGCAAAATACAGAAACTCTTTCAACCGAAGATTTGCTTGATATTATTCAAAAGCTTTTTAATGACTGGTATTGGCCTCAAGTTACAGAAGAAGCGTAAATA
>JAJBVU010000291.1 GCA_020859645.1 Eubacterium sp.
ATCGAACTACAGGAGTGATATAATTACACGAGTATAAAACATTCGGAAGGGGATTTTTATGTACATATCGGAAATTAATTCGGCAAAAGCCATCTGCGCTCAGGCGGATATGTCGGCGGCTAAGGCTTATCAGCTTATAAGAGATGTTGACCACACGAAATTCCCCGTAGTTGATAAGGAAGGTAAGCTTGTGGGGATAGTTGAAAAATCTGAGCTTCAGGATATTTCCTCTTCTTCATCGCCCTTTAAGGAGCTTCGCTTTTCTTCTATTTTAAGCGGAACAAAGGTTCGTGACCTTATGAACAATAATGTCTATTACGCTAAGGAAACAGACACAATTTGGACTGCCGCTCTTAATATGAAGGATCACAGAGTAAGTATTCTGCCTGTTGTGGACGAAGAAAACAAGGTAACAAGCGTTTTGGCAAGAAACGATCTTTTTAAGGCGCTTTTGAATTTAGCCGGAGCAAAATATTCCGGGCTTTTTGTGTGCGTTTCCACCAAGGACAAATCGGATATATATAAAATTTCTGAAATTTTGGAAAAATCGGGGGTTACCCTTTTGTTTATGTCAAGCCGTAAAAATAAAGTCACCATGAAAATCACCGACAAATATTCTGATACGGCTGTTGAAGCCCTTAAAAATCAGGGCTTTGAGGTCGTGTATACTGTTCATATAGATTGATTTTTGCTTACTTAAAAGCCTTGTGTCTTTTGGGGAGGGCGGCTTTGCCGCCGCAACACCTCTCCGCCTGCCTTTGGCAGGCACCTCCCCTCAAGGGGAGGCTTGTCGCATCCGTTACATTGTCCAACTAAATCAATACCGGCTGAATTTGTCTGCCGCAGACTGCATTTAAAATTGTATCCAAAAGCAGGGTGAAGTCAGACATTAAAGACATCGGCTTTTCTTTAAAATCGTCCTGACCGAAGGGCACAAAATAAACGTTTTTTCTGTTCATAAGCTCAGCTATATTCTTGAAATTTCCCCCTAAGCCGTCATTTGTGGCAGGAGCTAAAACAACCGGCAGACCGTTTCTCATATGGGCTTTTACCGCCAAGGTTACAGGTGTATCGGCTATGCCGCTGTTTATTTTAGCCAAAGAATTTCCCGTACAGGGGCAGACTGCCATAACGTCAAAAAGCTGTTTAACAGGCTCCGCTTCTTCAAGGGTCATAATTGGTTCGCTTCCCGAGATTTCCTTAAGCCTGTTAATAAAATCGGCTGCCTTCCCGAAGCGGCTGTCAACAGCTGACGCATTAAAGCTCAATATATATTTAATTTCAGCCCCTGCGGCTTTTATTTTTTCAGTTTCTTCAATTGCTTTCTTAAATGTACAAAAGGAACCGCACATACACACACCTATTTTTAAATCGGAAATTTTCAAAAAAATCACCTCCCTGCCTATACTATTCCGGTACAGACAAAGAGGTGATTATTTATGTTTTATAATATGTAAAAACTATTTTTTCGGCTTGCTGAAATATTCCTCCGCTTCCATTACGTCCTTTTCATAGAGAAGAGCAACAACCTCGTCTCCCGAATGGAGCATTACGTCCCCCTTGGGAACAATTTCTTCGTCTCCTCTCTTAATTGAGATAATCAAAAGACTTTCCGGAAGCTTAAGATCTTTAATGGTCTTTCCCCTGACGTGGGAGGAAAGCTCCACAGGAATATCCAAAACAATTCTGTTTCCCCTGTCTTCCTTTTTGCCCCTTGATTTTTCGAGGGTGTTATGCAGAAGCATTTCATATATGGGACCGCAATTGAAAAATTCCGTAACCATATAAGAAACAATGCACACAACAGCCAAAAACAGAAACTGGTTAAAGCTGCCTGTCATTTCGCATACAAGAATAATTCCCGTAATAGGCGCCTTTGTTACTGCGCCGAAAAAGCCCGCAAGAGACAAAGCCACGAAAAAGCCCATACATTCGGGGTCAATGTTGGAATAACCTACAAAGAAAGCTGTAAAGGCTGCTCCGCACAAGCCCCCTATACTGAGCAAAGGAAGGAAAATTCCTCCCGGTGACTTTGAGGCAAAGCAAAACTGTGTAAACAAAAACTTAACTGCCAAAAATACAAGAAGCACAGCCAGAGTATAGTGCTTGTCGGGCAAGGAGTCTACAAGCTCATGACCGCCGCCTAAAAGCTCAGGCAGTGTAAGGGCAATTATGCCTGTCAGAATAAATGCCGGAACGGGCTTTGCTATATCCGGAAGCCTAATAAATCTTCCGTAATTGTTTGCGCCGAAAAGTATGCACCTGTTGAAAGCCACTGCCAAAAGCCCCAAAAGAAGCCCCAAAAGCACTACGAAATACATTGCGCTGTAGGGAATGGTGGTTACATCGCCGAAGGTAAAAACAGGTTCTGTGCCGAAAATCATTTTCGAAACCATATCGGCGGTTATGCCTGTCAAAATAGAGCCTATAAAAAGATTTTTGTCAAAGTTTTTATGAAGCTCTTCCAGTACGAAAATCGTCCCTGCAAAGGGAGCGTTAAAGGCTGCCGCAAGGCCTGCTGCGGCGCCGAAGGTCAAAAGATATCGCTCTCTTGTTTTATCCGCCTTAAGGTTTCGGCTTATGCCCAAGCCTACGGCGGAGCCTATCTGAACCGAGGGGCCTTCACGCCCCAAAGACATTCCGGAACCGAGACAAATAAGACCGCCCAAAAACTTAAGGGTTAAAACCCTAAGCCATTTAAAGCGCATTTTACCCAAAAGCACGCCCTCGACCTGGGGGATGCCGCTGCCTGAAATCATAGGCTCGGTTTTGACCATCCACCCGGCTATAAGCCCTAAGACAATCAAAACAGCGAACATAAGGCACATTTTGGGAACAGTGTCAACCCTTGCATACAGTCCTTTGCTCATATTAAATAAAAATGCAAGCAGATATCTGTAAAGGCTCACCACCAGACCGCCTATAAGACCTACCAAAATTCCTTCAAATATTGCAAAATACCGGTACTTACCATTGTTTGCAAGCGCCTTTTCAGTAGAATTAATATTCATAGCTTAAAAAATCCCAAATACCTTCCTTTGATAAAACGGCTTTTTGTTTATAATTCCGTCCTTAGCAAGCTTTTCCCCGGCTGTCATAATTGTAAGCTTAAGGGGATTTTCAGTATTTTCCTTGTAAATATCCTCGATTTCCTTATAGAGATTGTCCTTTGTCTCCTTATCGCCCTTAAAATCAACCACCACAAGAGGAGTGGGCTCGCCCTTTTCGGAACGGTAAATAAGAAGATAATAAGCTGACTGAACACCCTTAACACTCTTAAAATACTTTGAATATTCGCTTAAAAGGGCATAAGGCTCTTCCAAAGGCTCACCTATATAGAGAACATCGCCTAAGGGGTCGTCATTGGCTGTCTGAGGCGCTGCGGGCTGAGACAAAGGAACAGACACGCCTTCGGGTGAAGCCGCCGAAGCCCCCTGCCCTGCCTTAATTTTTTCAACAGCCTTTTGAATATTGTCATTCATCTGACCTATTGTTTTTTCATCAAGCAGAAGTCCATGTTCAAAGGGATTAATTATAATGCCCTTAATATTGCCATTTTGAGCTGCTGCAGCTTTAATAAGGTCTGTAAAGGGTATTGCCGCCGCTTCCTTCGGGGGGTTCTGCTGCTTTTTGATTTGATCCCAGTCGGTAAAGGCTCCGAAAAGGTTTTCGCCCTTATTGTTTTTAAGCAGCAAAAACTGAAGCTTAACCTGTTTTTTATCATCGTCCTGACCTACTTTGTTGCAGGGCACAAAAAGCCTTGACTTAAAAAGCTGAGAAATAAAAGCGCCCTGTGTGCTTGGGTTGGGGTCGGCTTTAAAGACCTCCATAGATTTAACCAAAATGGAATTGTCGATTTGGGGAACGTTGTTTTTAACGCCGCCGGTTTTGTTAATGTTGGGAACTGTCTTTGGCTTAACCAAAGGCGGATTGTTTCCGCTCATAAAAACACCTCACATAATATTTTATTTATAATTGCTGCTGACTTATAGTAAAATATACAAATACAATTTCAATATTGAC
>JAJBVU010000333.1 GCA_020859645.1 Eubacterium sp.
ATAGGAAATTTTATGAATAAGTTTATGAAAAAATCAGAAAAATTTTTAAAATTTTTTTTCAGAGTTACTGTTTAGGATATAAATTTTAGCGGCCGGTGCCTTTATAAAAAAGAGGGATAGTATAATGAAAAAAACAAAGTGTCTTGCAGCTTTGATATGTTTATATTTTGTTCTTGCGCAGGTTAATATATATGCCTCGGATATTGACACTTCGGCTGAAAGCGGCTCCGCCGAAGAAAGTACTTATACTTTAAGCACTTCCATTACCGAAGAGTTCGACACTGAGTCCGGCATGTATATCGAAACTCTGTCAAAGGGCTTGGAGTTTGTTTCCTCTGTTCCCAACGGAGCTGTCCTCAGTGACGGCGTTTATTTTGAAATGCCTTCAAATATCTCCGCACACCTTATGAAGGACGGAGAAAATATTGATTTTCACAACAAAACCGCTGTATCCTCTCAGGGGTATTATATTCTGCGCCTTTCGGGCGTTGATACCTCCGGAGAAACGATAACAGGGGTTTTTACGTTCAGAATAGGCTCTGCACCTTCAAACAGGGTTAACACAGGCGAATATAAATACCCTAAAATTACCTCTACAGCTTCTGTTGCTTCAGACAGCGATACGGGGCTTTATAAATATACTCTTCCCAATTATAAGGCGTTTTTCACAAGTGTGCCCTCTTACGGCAGCACCGTTGACAGCGCTTCCTTTATAATACCCAGAAATTTGGGCTATAATCTTACTAAAAACGGCAGCACTATTGCATATATGGAAAACAAAACCTATACCGACCCCGGCAGCTACAGCCTTAAAATTTACGGCTTAAGCTATGCTTCAAGCGGCGGCTATGAGGCTTGCTACGAAACTACTCTTAATTTTACGGTAAGCGGCGAAGCATCAGTCAGCTATGCCGATCGGCTTTCTGAAGTTTCAGACAGTGTTTCTTCGGCGGTTTCCTCTGCCAGGGAGTCTGTCAGATCAAAATTGGAGTCATATATTGCAGAGGATGATTCTGCTGAAAGCAGTGTCATAAGCGATACTCTCAGAGAAAGCTATTTCGAAACGGCTAATATTTACTCAGAGTCCTTCAGCACAGGGGACAGCTTCTATACAAATATTCCCAATGACGGTATTGTAGGGGGAAATGTCTATTTCGATATGCCCTATAATATGTCCGTTTCCATGTTAAAGGACGGCACCCCCGTTGAATTTAAAAACAAGACTTATATAAATGATTCAGGCAGCTATTCTATGACTGTTACGGATGTTTATGAAGGCGTAACCTCAAAAGCCAAGTTCACATTCAGAATACAGTCCGGGGTGGAAACTCCGGGCGGCATGCAGGATGAAGACGCAACCGATGATGCCGATGATTTGGATAATGACACTTCCGATGAAGATGTAAGCTATACCGTTACAAATGAATATGACACATCTAAAAGAATGTACGTTTTCAGCTTAGGAAGTGAAAATGTATATATGTCTGTTCCCAACGGCATGGTTTCAAATGAGGCAGTTTCATTTAACATTTCAGACGATGTTGAAAAGGGTCTTACAAAAGACGGCGAAGTAATAGATTATGCCGATACGGTAGATGACGACGGCAAGTATGTTTTAAGTCTTGTTAAGGACGATGAAGCTCTGAACCTTGAGTTTTATATTGCCGAGGATCCTATAAATTATTTGGACGAGTTTGTTCTGCCCGAGGGCTATTCTCTTATAGCTGCGGATTACAGCGATTATGCCGATACATATTCCGATACGGACGAAACCTATACTGACGGACTTTCCGAGATCGAGCTTCAAAGCCAAAATTATTCGGCTAAGGTGTTTTCTCTGCCAATTGACGGAGAATATGACTTTATCCTTCAGGGCAGCAGAGGTATGCCCATAATTTCATTATCTATATTTGTAGACAGAACCGCCCCCGTAATTGTTTTTGAGGGGCTTGACGACAATATGTCCACCTCTGAGGACAACGTAACAATTCATTGTGACGAAACAGACGCCGAGGTGGTTTTGGTTGACAGCAGCGGAAACGAAACTTCATTGGATATGTCAGGCGGCGGAGGCAAAATCAGCGGAAAGGGTAATTATACCCTGATCGCAAGAGACTCTGCAGGCAACGAAAATGAATATCAGTTCACCTTGGGCAGCAGAGGAAGCCTTGCTATGAAGCTTTATCTTGTTGTATTCCTGCTGGGCTTTGCTGCTTTGGCGGCGGCTGTGGTTCTGATTGTAAAGAAGCTGCTTTTCGGCGGCGGAGACAAGAAGGACAAGGCTGATAAGAAGTCTAAAAAGGAAAATAAAGCCGGGAAGGCTGAGAGCACCGAAAAAGATGGCGGTGAAGCCGAAAACAGCATTTTTGAAAAGAAAGACAAGCCATCTCTTTTTGGAAGTCTTTCAAGTAAAATTCCAAAGTTCGGCGGTTTAAAAAAGAATGATAAGACTGCCGGAGAAGAGGCTTCATCGGCTGAGGATAATGATGACGATTGGAATGATGATGACTGGGATGATTTAGATCTCGGCGATGACGACTTCGATCTTGATGACGACTTCGACCTTGAGCGCAAAGACAACGATGACGATTTCGGTCTTGAGGACGATGATGACTTCGATTTTGACGGCAGCGGCGATGATGATTTCGACCTTGAAGGCGATGATGACGATGACGATTTCGATTTTGAAGGCGATGACGACGATTTTGATCTGGATGATGACGATTTCGATTTAGACGAAGAAGATGACGAAGATGAAGATAACCTTTAAAATCAACAATGTCTGGCTTGAGCTTGTTTGGTATGTCTTTGTATATGTTTTTATATACTGCGTCTTTGTTTCGGTCTTTCGTCCCTTCGGAATAAGCGAAGCATTAACTACGGCTTTTTCACTGTTTTTTGCTGTAAACCACGTCAGAAAAAGGGAAAAGAAAAAATATAGTTTGGGCTGGAAAGAGGCTCTCAGCATAAAACCCGTTAAGCTAACCAAAAAGGAAGCTTTAATTCTTGTGTTTTTGGGCATAGGGCTTAACTTTACGGTAGGGGGAGTTTTGAACATTATTCCCTCCGGCATATCCAAAAGCTATACTGAAAGCTACAGCATAATTACCGCTACAGGCAGTATATATGAAACGGTTATTGTTATGGCTGTTTTAACGCCTGTTTTGGAGGAGATTTTCTTCAGAGGTATTTTTCAGAGAAAGCTCTGTGAAAGGTTAGGCGAAGGGGCAGGGCTTTTGGCTTCCGCCTGTGTTTTCGGCATAATGCACTTTAACATAATTTGGAGTCTTTACGCCGCAATTATGGGCTTTATTTTGGGGGCAGTCTGCTTATATTATAAAAGCGCTCTCCCCGGAGCACTGGTTCACGGATTTTTCAATCTTGTGTCCTGTGCGCCTTTGATGCTTTCGAAATATGAAAAAATTTATAAATATACCTTCGGAAACAAGGTGTATGTGGTTGTTTCGCTTATTGCAGGCATAGGCATATTGTATTTTATTTTTGACAGAACATGGGTAAAAAGTTATTTTAACAGGGACTTTTATTTTCCGGCAAAGAGCTGTGAGGTGGTTAAAGATGAAGAAACTTAACAAAGCGGTTGCTGCGGCGATTATTTTCATACTTTTATTGGGAAATACGGCTGTCTTTTCTTTGGGAGCCTCCTCAGCAGGGACTGTTCAGGAATTTACCGAAAGCTTTGACACAAATTCGGGATTTTACACAGAAACCTTTGCCAGCGGCAGACAGTTTACTTCAACTGTTCCCGATGAGGGAAAAACCTATGATGCAGTTATTTTATACATACCCAAGGACATCAGTGTAACTATGACCTGTGACGGAGCCGCAAGGTCTGTTTCAAGCGGCGAGCCTATTTACGGAAAGGGCTATTATGTTTTGAATGCTGTTTCAACAGACGTTATAACCGGTGAAATTATCAGCGGCTGTTTTACATTCAGAATAATGGGCGAGCCTGTAACGGGTGTATATAATGCGGAATACGGCTGTCAGATGATTAGCTGCGTAAACAGCGTTGAAGATGACTATACAACAGGGCTTTATAAATATTCCTTCCCAAACTGCAAGGCTTTCTTTTCTTCAGTTTCCTCTTACGGCGAAACTGTTGAACAGGCAAGCTTTGTCTTTCCGAAAAATTTGGGCTACAGCCTTAAAATGAACGGCTATCAAATAAGCTATAACAATAATGAAATTTTAAATACAACAGGCAGCTATACCATGACTGTATATGCCAAAAATTACGGTGTTACAAATGAATATGCCAGAGTATATAAAACGGATTTTAACTTTATAATAGAAAATTCTCCTACTGTCAGCGATGTTATAGACGCTGTTAAGACAGGCGTCAGCGAGGCAGGCAGCAGCTCAGGGGACGCAGTCGAAGATTACGTTGAAACAACTACTGAAAACATAGTTGACGATGTTCTCGGCGAAACATATAATTCAGACGCTAATTTATATAAGGAAACATTTTCAAACGGCGAAGGCTTTTACACCAACATAGCCGACGGCGACATAAGCGGCGGCAATGTCTATATTGACATACCCTCAAATATGACAGTCACTATGACTAAGGACGGTATAGAGGATCAGTTTGTAAACAAAAAATATATTAACACAGAGGGCACGTATATATTAAACATTATAAGCAGCAGCGACGGTGTTAAATATAAGGCTAAGTTCAGCTTCAGAGTGCAAAAGGGCATTGAAGCCTCTGCAGATGCGGTTATTGATGACGAATCGGAGGATGACGATACCATTGCGGCTTTTGATGAGGACTACGTTTATGAAGCCTTAACCTCATCTTCTATTATAAATGAATTTGATGAAGAAAACGATCTCTTTGTATTTACCGTAGGCTCTGAAAAGTTTTACGCAAATATGCCGGCAGGTATGTTTGCTGATTCATCTCTCAGTCTTACAATGCCAAGCGGTTTAGACTATTCAGTAAACAAAGACGGCGAGGAATATGATAACGACAATGATAATCCCGACCTCTACGAGGAAAGCGGCAGCTATACATTTTTTGTAAGCGACAAATTCGGGAATTCTCTTGAAGCTGATTTTTACTTATATTCCAACCCTGTAAACAGCTTTGAAAGCTATACTGCTCCGGGAGGATATTCCATAACGGATGTTAAGTACAGTGACTACAGAGACAACTACGGCTTTGATCCGGATTCGGATACGGTTAAGTTTTTAGAGGATAACTCTGACGATGAAGCAGACACAGATCAGGATAACGGCGATACAGATGAATCGGCAGATACAGATGAAGCTGCCGATGACACAGAAGCCGATGACGATACGGAGTCTGAAGATGAAGATGTTAAAGCCGGAGCGGAAATAATAAACACTCAGATTAAAAAGGCTTCAAAGAAGGGGCTTGATACTCTTGTTATGCCTCTTGACGGCAGCTATACCATAGAGCTTAGGGGAGACGGGCTTCCTGCTCTTCAAACCGAAATTGTGGTCGATACAATAGCTCCCGTAGTGGATTTTCAGGGGCTTAAAGCAAATATGAAGTCAACAGGCAACGAGGTTTATTTAAGCTGTGATGACGATGAAACAACCCTTCACCTTTATTCAAAATCGGGAACCGATAAAATATTGGGAGATGCAGGGGGAAGTGCCACAGTCACCGGAGTAGGGGAATATACCCTTATAGCTGTCGACAGAGCGGGAAACCAAAGTGAATATACATTTAAAATAACGAGGCATATCGGCGCCGCCGGAGGAGGTGCTATAGTTTAAGTATTGTTAATCATTATCGGCGTCGGCGCATATATGTTCTATAACTCAAAGAAATTCTCGGTTCGTTAATCTGAAGCCCAAGACCGGAAAGGGGTGAGAAAATGTTTAATCCTTATATTATACCTATATGCTTTAACTTTATTACATGGATAAGAGAAAACTTTTTCGAGCCCCTTATTCAGCTTGTGGCGGACGTTTTCGTAACGATTTTTGTAGCAGCTCTTAAGGTTGTTTTAAACCTTATTCTCTTGAAGGTATGTGCATTTTTATATGCAATTTATGTTGTGCTTCTTAAAATTTTGGATATGTTTCAGGACGTTTTCGAAATGGTTTCAGGAGTAAATCCGGTTTATTATGTATACAGTCAAAACGGCGTAACGGAAAAGGGCAGCGGCTATTTAACAGAAATACTTATGAAAATACCGTCCATTCAAAAAGCCTTTTTTCTGATTTGGTGCTTAAGTATTGTTCTCTGCGTTATATTTACCGTTGCGGCTATTATAAGAAGCATAGGAAATTTAAGCGGAAACGGGCCCAGTGTAAACGAGGTTTTAAAGTCTATGGCTAATACCCTTGTTTTGTTTTGTGCAATTCAGGTTATTACCTTCGGAACTGTTGCTTTAAGCAACATAGTTACAAGCACAACCCAAAAGGCTGTAGGCTATGCTATGAATAACGATAAGGCGAGGTTTTCTAACTACCTGTTTGCGGCTACGGCGATGAATGCCCGGCGAACTACGGGCATAAGCAAAGAGGAAAGCTCTAAGACATTTATTGACGTGCTTTTGGGCAATGTCGAATATACCGGAAACTGGGACACAGATGAACAGCTTCAGAAATATGTTTCGGGTGAATTAAGCTATACCAGCGATATAGACGTAGTTCGTGACTTTATGATTTACAGAATAGACTATATCAGCGGTGCTATAGTTTTGGTTTGCATACTTAAATTTATGGTAGGCGCTGCCTTTGTATATGTACAGAGAATTGTAAATATTGTTGTGGGCTTTGTTACCGCACCGTTTTTCGTGGCGGTTACGCCCCTTGACGGGGGAGAGCGGTTTAACAGGTGGAAGGATTTTTACATAGGCTCCTGCTTCAGCGCAATAGGGGTTATATTGGCAGTGAGAGTTTATTTAATGCTGCTGCCTGTATTCCTTTCAAACACTTTAATAGACACTAAAATGGAAATATTGAATTATTTTATAAGGGTATACGGTGTAGCTATGCTGAGCATTGCTCTTGAAAACTGTACCGGAGTATTTAACAGAGTACTTTCCGACGCTATGATATTGACTCCCGGCGGTGCATTCAAAGAAGTAGCCGACCTTGCAAGGGCTATATTGCCCCAGGGTAATAAAGGCGGAGACGGACAGGACGGAAAAGGTCAGGGTAACGGTCAAGGCGGCGGTGACAACTCCGGAGGAAACGGCGAAGGCGGAGACAGCTCCGGCGGTCAGAGTGAAGGCGGCGGAGACAGCGGCGGCAGTTCAGGCGGAGCTCCGGCAGCGGCAAGCAGTTAGCGCATAAAATGCTTTTAAGACAGAAGGTGATTGTTTATGCAGACTATAGTATATTTGCGAATATTTGATAAAATTGAAAACTGGATTTTATCAGCCGTATCTAAGGCAATCTCCTGGCTTGTCAGCAATATTATTGCGCCTATTTGCAGTGCAATTTGGCAGAATTTCCTTGTCTATATTTGGAAAATAGTAACCGATATTGTTTTTGCGATCTTTTATCAGATTTATGTTTTTGTGCTTACTATATTATATTCCATAGAAACTGCGGCATTATCCTTCGGAGGGGCAAGAAATGTTTCTTACGGCGGTGAAAGCAATAACATTCTTTCGATTATTTTCGGCATGGGCAATGTAAAATCTGCCTTTGTTTACATTACCTGCATTTCGCTTGTGCTTTTATTTATATTTACTGTTGTGGCGGTTATGAGGTCTACTATTGACTTTAACTTTGACGGAAGAAGAAGCGTCAGCGTCATAATGACGAATTTTGCTACATCATGTATAACATTTCTTGTCCTGCCTGTATTTTGCTACGGGCTTGTTGACTTGTCGTCAAGATGTATGACTGCCCTTTTTACAGCTACATCTATGAGCGGATGTATGTCCATAACGGACAATCTGTTTTTGATGTCAGTAAAAAGCTCAGTGGCGGATTCTAAATATGATGCCTTTAAGACTCTTTTGAGCAATAATACAATGTACTGGTCTGATTTAACCCATGTTAATTCATATATAGGCGGCGCCGACGGTGTTGACTATTTCGTTGGATTTATAGGCGCAATTCTTCTTATTGTAAACCTTTTGGGTATGTGCGCCGTTTTTATTCAAAGAGTTCTTGAGGTTGTAATTTTATATGTTGTTTCGCCTTTCTTTGTAGCGACTATGCCTCTTGACGACGGCGAAAGATTTAATAAGTGGCGCAGAACCTTCATAGGCAGACTTTGTATGGGCGTAGGTATGATTGTAGGCTTGAATATAGTTATGATGGTTATATCCCTGCTTATTTCAGGCAGTGACGGCTATACTATATATTTTACCGACACAACAAGCGGCAGTCTGTCTAATCTTTCTTTGGATATTTTCCTTAAGCTGATTTTTATGATATGCGCAATTTCCTCCGTTAAGCATGTAGGCTCCGCTATAACGGGCATAATGGATCAGGATGCAGCCGGAGCTGAATCCCATACGTTTTCAAGTGCTACACAGAGCGTATGGTCTGCACCCAAGAATTTGGTGAATACAATTCAAAATGCTCAAAACACAATTCAAAAGATTGACAAGTGGAATAAAAACAGAATTAATAAGAATAATCTTAAGCAGTCTAAGGAACAGGGCTTTCAGGGAGAGACTGCAAACAGCGCCGAGCTTGATTTTACTAAATCCATAAGAAAACAAAACAGCAACAACGCCAAGAAGGCTGCCCTTACACACAGAGGAGCCAAGCTTGACGCCATAAACGATAAAATCGACCAGGGCAACGAAACTCTTAAGGCTTTTTCCGCTCTTAAAACCCATGAGGAAAGAAAAGAGTTTATGAAGAACTTTAACAAACAGGGCGGAACCAAGGCTCTTAAAGCCAAAACCAGCGGTCTTAAAACCGGAGCTATTTCCAACTTTGACGAAATGCGTGCCGGAAAGAATTTGAGCAAGCGACTTGAGAATGAAAAGGCTGCCCGTGACCAGTTTGAACAGGGAAGCAAGGAGTGGAACAAGCACAACAACAAGGTTAATAAGCTTGCCAAGATGAAGCGTGAGTTTGACAACCTGTCTACCCATAAGGAAAGAGAAGCCTTTATGGCTAATCACAAAAAGGAAATGGGCGATACCAATATAAAGACTCCTGCCGAATGGAAAACCTCTAAGGATATGGACAAGAGAATTGCCCAGGCTAAGGACAGAAGAAACGCTTTGCCCCAGGGCAGTGCCGAAAGAGAGGCTGCGGACAGAGAGGTTAACAAGCTTACGGATATTAAGGCGTCCTATGACGCTGCGGCTTCGTCTGAAGAAAGAAAGGCAATCGTTGACAAAAATAAAGCCGTTTTTTCAAAGCCCGCTTCATCAAGATACGGTCACGTTGTCACCAAGGCAACGGCTAAAATGGGCAGAGCTATTGAAGCCAGAGATGCGTGCGAAAAGGGTTCTCCCGAATGGAACAAGCTTAATAAAGAGGTCAACAGCATAAAAGCATCTATTAATAAGTTTAACAAGGCGGAGGATCCCATAGTAAGAGACTCCCTTATATCAAAAGACCCTGCATTTAAAGATGCACCTGCGCTTTCGGCTAAGGATAATCAGGCTCTTAAAAATATTAATAATAATATGGAGAGAATTAAAACTGCCAGAGACAAATGCGAGGTTGGCTCTGCTCAGTGGAATAAGCTTAATGCAGCGCTGGGCGCATGCGCTGTAGCAAAATACGGCTTGTCAAACGGCGCAACTCAGGCAGACAGAGATAAGATTATCAGCGCCAACGAAGGTATGTTTGCAGACAATAACTCAAAGGTTGCCGACAAGGCTATGGAAAACCTTGACAAAAAGATACTTACAGCCAAAAACAGCAGAGATCTGTTTGAAAAGGGCAGCAAAGAGTGGAATACATTTAATGACCGTGTAAACAAGCTTACTCAGCTGGGCAGCCAGATGCAGTCTCTTAACGGAAAGGAAGCAAGAGAAAATTTTGTTAAAGCCCACAGTCAGGAATTTTCCGACGGCGAAAATCTCAACTCTGAAAATACTCAGCTTTCACAGGGAATTGACGCCAATATTCAAAGAGCCTTCCAAAACAGAGACAGACATAAAGAGGGCTCTGCAAAGTGGAACGCAGCCAACGCCGAGGTTCAGGATCTTTTGCGTAAAAAGGCTGTGTTTGACAGCTTTGACGATCAGGGAAGCAAAACCGCCTTTGCAAACAGAAATAAGGATCAGTTTACAGACAAGCTTTCAGATGACACTGCTTTTGAAGAAATTCAGGACAGTATGCAAAGCTGGCAGGCTGTTGCGGCAAGTACGGATAATCCTGCGCTTAAGGAGCACGCCCGCAAAATGGCTAAATCCTACGGTGATTATTCAGAGGCTTATCAGAAAGCCGGCTCCGCAGAGGAAAGAAAGGCTGTTGCCGACAGATATAACACATTTGAAACAGAAGGCATTGCTTCACTGGGCGGTATTGCAGCTACTCCCAAGGAGGCTGAAGGTCTGAGCACCGTAGCGGCAACCCGAAACGATGTGGCTTTGAAGAACTATGTAAATGCTTCTACACATGCCGAAAGAGCTAAAATTTTGAAGGAAGCAAGAGAAGGCAAAATTCAAAGATTTGAGTCTCAGGACAGCAGAGAAAATGACTTCGGTTCTCAGCTTTCCGCTGCCGGAGAAACCTTTGCCGGAATGGCTGAAAAGTCCAAAGACAGAATGGAGGCTGCAAAATATACTGCACTGAGCAACTATTGTAATGAAAGCGCCAAAGCCTACGGCGGTCTTTCAACCCATGCCCAGAGAGAAGCTTTGGCAGGTGTTATAAGCAAAAATATAAGCAGCGCTCAGGAAAAGGTCGGCAAAAGGATAGACACTCCCGTAATGCAGTCCAACGAAAACATTACGGTTCCTCTTGACGAGACAGAACAGGCTGATTTTAACACATTCTTCGGTGAAGGCGCCGGAAACCAATATGAGAAAACAGCTCAGTTTAAACATGCCTATGTTAATGCAGGCAGTCACGGTGAAAGACTGGATGTCTTACAGCGCTACGGCACCTATATGGCTACTGCACCGGATTCTGAAAAGCCCGGTGCATGGAACGGCAGTACAAGCTCGTTCAATCTTTCAGCTGAGCCTTCGGAAGAGACTGTTCAGGCTGTCAGAGCGGCGCAGGCACAGGACAGAGTGAATGCGGTTACAGACGCCTCTGCCTCTATTGACACTAATATTGCAAGAGCTATTTCCAACAGAGACAGACATAAGGAAGGCTCCGCTAAATGGAACACCTATGATGCTCAGGTAAAATCACTTAATGATGCAAAGACTCAACTTAACAATATCGAAAATTCAGATGATAAATACGATTATGTTCAGAGTAATTCTGCAGCATTTTCAGACAATTTAAGCTCCGATGCCAAATATGCCGAAATCGAACAAAATGTTCAAACATGGGCTAATGCGGAAGCCACTGCCAAAACTCCTGAAGCTAAGGAATATGCCCATAAAATGGCTAAGTCTTACGCAAGCTATTCAGAGGCTTATCAAAGTGCGCCTACACCGGAAGCAAAAGCTGCCGTTGCCGACAGAATAACGGCTTATGAATCGGGCGGCTCAAGTTCAATGGGCGGTGTGGCTGCTACTCCCAAGGAATATGAAGGCTTGGAAGAGGTAAGGAAAACAGGCAACCAAGAGGCAGTCAGTCTCTATATGAAAGCCGCTTCACACACCGAAAGAAGCCAAATCTTAAAGGATGCCAAAAGCGGAGCCATCAGCCGTTATGAGGTTTCCGATAAGAGAGAAGCCGACTTCAGCGGCAGTCTCGCCTCTGCAGGCAGTCAGTTTGTCACTATGGCAAAACAGGCTGACAACGATGCGGACAGGGCTAAATATTATGCTCTTTCAGACTACTGCAGCAATGCGGCGCAGCAGTTTAACGGGCTTACAACCCACGCCCAAAGAGACAGCTTTGCAAGAATGGTCAGCTCTCAAATCAGCGGAGCCCAGACAGGCTTTGCCAATGTGGTTGAAGCGCCTAAAATGGCGTCTCTTGAAAATCAGACTCTCGAATATACAATCGGCGAGAAAAATTTCCTTGATGCAACCTTTAATGCCGGTTCCGAATTTGAATATGAAAAAACCTCACAGTTCAAACTGGACTATGTTAACGCCACAAGTCACCAACAAAGAGCTGATATTATGGATAATTACAGCAGATATGTTGCAGGGGCTTCCGACAGTGAAAAGCCCGGCGTTTGGAACAGCTTTGACACAGCGGGTCTTACTGCTGCGCCTCCGGAAGGCGGCAGCTATGAAAGCTTTGAGAGATCCAGAAACCTGTCGATTATCAGTGGAAATATTCAAAGAGCCACGGAGAGCAGAGACAGATATGAGGTTAATTCTCCTCAGTGGACCAGCTTTAACGATCAGGTTAATACTCTTACGGAGCAAAAGCAAACCTTTGAAAGCTTTGAGACTGACAGCGAGGCAAGCGTTTATGCAGCAAATAATTCTGCTTCATTTACAAATGAGTTTGCCAATGATCCTAAGTATAACGAAATCGAACATAACCGTCAGACTTGGATGGGTCTTGCCGCAAGCACAACCAATCCCCAGGTTAAGGAACACGCCTCACAAATGGCGGCGGTTTACGGCGGTTATTCCGAGTCTTATCAAAGAGCCGAAACTCCCGAAGCAAGACAGGCTGTTGTTGACAGTATAACGTCTTATGAAAATGCAGACGTTTCCGTAATGCAGGGCGTCAGGGCGACCCCCGATGAAATTAACGGATATAACGATGTCAGCAAAACAAGAAACGAAAGAGTTATAAGAACCTTTGTAAACTCTACTTCACACGCCGAAAGAAGCCGAATTTTAAACGAGGTCAGAAGCGGAAGCGTCACAAGATATGAATGTGAGGACACAAGAGAAATAGATTACGGCGAAAGTCTTTCCACTGTGGGAACACAGTTTCAGACTATGGCGAATGAAGCATCCGACGCCGATACAAAGGCAAGGTATGAAAGCCTTACCAATTATTGCAGTCAGGCTAATGTAATTTACAGCGGTTTAACTACTCATGCCCAGAGAGAAGCTTTTTCAAGATATGTAAATTCTCAGATAACAAGTGCCCAGGGCGGTCTTGAATATATTGTAGAAAGTCCTCAAATGGATTATCTCGAAAACCAGACCCTTGACTTCTCTGCTGATGAAAACAATGATTATAATACATATTTTAACAATTCGTCAGACGGCAGCTCTTATGAGGATACCTATAAATACAGAAGAGAATATATCTGTGCTGTTAATCATACTGACAGAAAGAAAGTTCTGGATGAATATATTGCCTATACTTCTTCAGCCACACCCGAGCAGCAGCCCGGCGGTTGGAACAATATTGACATGACAGGTCTTCCCACACTCTTTATTCCCGAGCCTGTATCACATGAGACTGCACCGGAGGTTCATACAAGAAAGCGCAGAGGTTCATATTCCGGTCCGGCGCCAAAAGAAATATTGACACCGGAAGAAAGACAGATTATGCTGCAGAATATTAACGCAAAGGCGAAAAGCGAAAAGCTTCCGGACAGAACCAATAAAACTTTTAAGAGCAGATTGGAGGTAGGAAATAATGACGAGGATAATACCTAAGAAAACAAATGTAAGCTTAGAGCTTTTTAAGGGAATTTCCGTTATGGATTTCCTTGTAGGGGCTGTAGGTGTTACACTTGCGGTTCTTGTTCTGTGTTCAAATCTGCCCCTTAAGCTTTATTTAACAACGGCAATTCTCGTTGTATTCGTTTGCCTGCTTATTACAATAGATGAGGACAAAAACTATATCTTTTTGGCTCATATAATTAAGCATTATGCAAGACCTTCCTTGGCTGTGTCTCATTATGCCCTTGACGACAAGGTTCAAACAGATGAGACGGAGCAGTGGGAGAATGAGGAGGACGAGGACGAAGAAAAGCCTTCCAAAAAAAGCAAAAGCAAAAAAAAGAGTTCTAAAAAATCAGCGGAGGTTCCCGATTTAATAGCTTTTACGGGTGTTTGCGACTCTATGATTAACTTCGATTCAAAATATTACTGCAAGGTTATAGAGATTTCGCCTATGGAGTTCAGATTTTTGACAGACTCCCGTCAGGACTATATTATAGACAGGGTTTTCGGCGCAGCTTTGAGAAATATAAGCGATGACCAGTCTGTTTCAATAGTTAAGGTAGACAGACCTATTGTCTATGACGAATATATTGCCACGGAGTATAAAAAAATCGAAGCCTTAAGCGACGCTTATATAAACGGCGCAGTTGAAGAGGAAGAGCTGAGAGTAAGGCTTGAAATAATATATGACAGAATAAGCAAAATAGAGGAATTAAACTATGACGATAAGGTTTATGACTGTTTTCACTATGTCTGCGTATATGACAAAACATCTTCAAGCGTAACGGAAACCGCTTCTATGGTTATGGATCAGATGGTTCAGGGCGGTATGACTGCTAAAATGCTTAACACAAAGGAGCTTGCGGTTTTCCTTAAATACACCTTCACATCTGACTTTGACGAGAGAGAAATCGATAACCTCAGCGAGGAGGAGTATTACGAGTGGATTTTGCCCCATAAGGTTCAGTTTACACCCAGAACAATTAAAATAGACGATATTGTAACCCACAATTTCAGAATTATAAACTACCCCACAACCATAGGCAACGCATGGGGCGCAAGACTTTTTAACATTCCAGACACAAAGGTTGTTATGAAGATAAACCCTATCGACAGATATAAGGCTGTCAGAAATATTGACCGTTCTCTTATGGAGCTTCACGGGCAAGCCGGTTTAACCACCAAGGAAAGTAAAATTCTTGAGCTTCAAAGCCATATTTCAACTCTTCAGGATCTTCTTGTGCTTTTACAGGCAGATAACGAAACTCTTTTTGACGTAAATATCTACGTCACAATATATGACTATGACGAAAGTATGAGACAGCTGAATCCGGAGTCGGTTCAAAACACAACTCCCAACAGCATTAAGAAGAGAATTAGGCGAATACTTTCCGAGCAGTCCTTAAGAGTTACCGATATGATGTTCAGACAGTTTGATATGTTTATAGGCTCACAAATTTCAGCCTTTGACCCCTTGAGAAAAAAGGGCAGAGCCATTCACTCATCGTCAATTGCCGCTGTTTTTCCCTTTGTTTACAGCCACATTTCAGATGTAGGCGGTATCAACTTAGGCAATTCGTCGGGCATGCCTGTATTCGTCGACTTCTTTAAGAGAGACAGCGAAAGAGTAAACAGCAATATGGTTGTTATAGGCAAGTCGGGAAGCGGTAAGTCCTTCGCTACAAAGACAATACTTTCCAATTTAGCTGCCGAAAACAGCAGAGTATTTATACTTGACCCCGAAAACGAATATACGGCTCTTGCCAACAATCTTAAGGGCAACATTATAGACGTAGGTTCCGCTACACAGGGGCGTATAAATCCCTTCCATATTATAACCAGCTTAAGCGATGATGAAAAGGTGTCGGACGAGGAGTCTGCTTCCGTAAGCTTTTCTGTTCACCTTCAGTTTTTGGAGGAATATTTTAAACAGATACTTCCGGGAATTGACAACGACGCCCTTGAATACCTCAACAACGTAATTGTAAGGGTTTATGAGTCTAAGGGAATTGACGAAATGACAGACCTTTCCAAGCTGACCCCGGACGATTTTCCCGTATTTGACGATCTCTACGACACGCTTCTTATTGACTTCCAGACAGTTAAGGGCGACTACAGCAAGAGCAATTTGAGAATACTTATTAACTACATCTCTAAATTTGCTACAGGCGGCAGAAACTCCAACCTTTGGAACGGTCCCTCAACCCTTGACGTTAAGGAAAACTTTACCGTTTTCAACTTCCAGTCGCTGCTTGCCAATAAGAACAACACAATTGCCAATGCACAGATGCTTCTTATTCTGAAGTGGCTTGACAACGAGATCATCAAAAACAGAGACTACAATATGACCTATAAAGCCAACAGACGAATTATAGTTGTTATAGACGAAGCCCATGTATTTATCGATCCCAAGTTCCCCATTGCCCTTGACTTTATGTTCCAGCTTGCAAAGCGTATAAGAAAGTACAACGGTATGCAGATTATTATTACGCAGAACATTAAGGACTTTGTAGGTACCGAGGAAATTGCTAGAAAATCTACGGCTATTATAAACGCCTGTCAGTATTCCTTCATATTCCCTCTTGCGCCTAACGATATGCACGACCTGTGCAGGCTTTATGAAAAAGCCGGGGCTATTAATGCTGCGGAGCAAGACGAAATCGTTACAAACGGCAGAGGAAACGCCTTTGTAATTACAACCCCCACACAGAGAACCTCTATTAAGATTGTAGCTTCTGATGAGCTTGTGAAGATGTTTGAATAATAAGGTGATTTTATGAATAGACTGCTGCCTGTTGTTTTAACGGCGCTGTGTCTCCTCTGCGGCTGCGGAGGAGATGACGGGGTTATAAATATTGCTTTTGAAGCAGGGGAGACCTGCCCGGAAGAAATTAAAACCGTAATTTCAGACTATTATAAGGGCAAAGATATTGTTTTTTCTGAAGCGGAAAGAAAGGACCTTTCCGTTAATAATTACGATGTTGTTGTTAAATATATTAATATGACAACAAACACAGGCTACGGAGTTTGGAAAAGCAAGGCAATAGGCTATGAAAATGTCTGCGCCGCCGGCTATGACGATTACAGAATTTCCTCTGATTTTTCGGGCAAAAAAGCCGCTGTTTACGGAGATTTTAACTTAAGCGATTATACCGCTGTAGTTGATGACTGCGAATATACGGAATATGCCGATATGGACATAATGATTTCCGACATTAAGGAAGGGGCTGTTGATGTGGTTCTGTGTTTAACAGATGCTGCGGAGACGCTTAAGGCGGCGGAACCACAGCTTAGAATTAATGATATTCTCGACAGCGATATTTATGAGTATGTTGTTATAAGCGAGGACTCAGGGCTTATTGCCGAAGCGGATAAAGTGATTGGTGATTAAATGAAAAAGCTTTTTATTACACTGATTTTAATACTTTTTCCTGTGTGTGTTTTCGGAGCCGAAGTTAAGGTTAACGAAAAATATATGGAGGATACGGGCTTTTACAGATATTCTATCGATGATGATAATTATATCACAAGCTCCGTAAGGCTTGAGTCCGTTATCGACAACATTGTTAAAATTTCTTTTAATGACTATGTCAGCGTAGTTATATATAAAGACGGAAAAGTCCTTGAATTTCACTCCGGCGACTATATTTACGGCGACGGTGAATACACAATAGTTATAAAAAACGGAGATGATATAGGCAGAATTAAATTTATTCTGAACACTATATCCCTTGATACCTTAAACCTTGAGGACTCCTTTTATAACCACATAAATTTTGAACAGACCTATGACAGCGAAAGAAATATGTTTAAGGAGTCTATGGGGGAGCTTTTCTCACTTTATACAACAGTACCCGACGGAGCCTTAACGGAAAAAGGCGTTAAAATTAATTTTAACTCATCTGATCAGGACGCATATATTACCGTAATGAAGGACGGAGAGGAAATAGACTATAAAAGCGGATCAACTATTACTGAAGCAGGCTGTTACAGCGTAAATGTTGTTTATGACGTAGACAGAGGCAGCTATGAGGACTTAAAGGGAGTAACGGAAAGCGATTTATACAGTCTTTCCGATGAGGACTTTAATTATAACGACTCTGAGGAGGACTATTACTCAGGTGTTGATTATATTGCGGAAACCGCAAGCTTCACCTTCAGAATTGTTGATACTCCCCAAAACCTTTTAAACTATGTTAATCCCCCCAGGGATTATGTTATAAGCTCCGTTATGCTTGATGGCAAAAAGATTAATTTCAGCGATGAAACTCTTTTTACTGCGGAAGCAGACGGAGAATATAAGTTTATTTTTAAAAATCCCGAAGGTATTCTGCCCAATTACAGCTTTACCTATGAAAGGCTCAGAAAAATGCCGACTCTGACAATCGAAGGGGTGGGCAAAGGGGGTATAGCCGAGGACAAGGTTGTTTTTACACCTAATGAGGACTATACCGCAGTTCAGGTAAGCGTAAACGGAGTTCAAACAGACTTTGAGGGCAATGTTATAGACAAAGACGGGCTTTACAGCATTACGGTTTCCGACGATGCAGGGAACACAAACACATATATGGTGAATGTGGATATTCCTCTGAGAATAAATCCCGTTTTGGCGCTTATTGTAATTATTGCCGCAGGAGCGGCAGGGTATTTTTATATCAGGTATATCAGAAACAATATTCAGATAAGATGACAGAGGTGGTTTTATGGCAGCTTCAAGCAGAAAAAATTTAGAGGAACAAATTAACAAGCTTAAGAAACAGAAGGAAAAAAGAGATCAGGGACTTGACTACAGAGTTGACAATATATTTGACGAGGAAAAAAGCCGCAGTCAAAAAAGTCCGACCGCAAAAAAGGAAAGGGTTAGAGCCTCCGGCAACAACCCCTATGTTAAACAGGTTACACTTGAGGAGCTTATAGACAGGTCGAGAATGGCTAAGGGTCAAAAGCCTGTTGAGCGAATGAAAAAGACGCCCTTTATAAGCAGAGAAAAAGAAATTAAAGCTCCCGAGCTTCAGCAAAGGGCAAAGTAGCGCTTACGCTCTCGCAAAAATGCTAACGCATTTTTGCGAAGGGATTAAGGCAGAAATCATCAGGTTTTCCGCAGGTTTTAAATATGTTTGTAAAGTATTTTATACTTTTACATAAAAAATTTTAAGAGGTCTTTTAAAATTTAAGCCTCTTAGGAAAGGAGGAAAAATTATGCCGTTATTCTATTTTTTAGCAGAAACAACCACAAAAGCATCATCAGCAACATCTGACGCATCTAATGTGTTCAGCACAATTATCGGCCCCATCGTAACTCTTATTAACAATGCAGTTGTTCCTATTCTTACACTGGTAGTAGCTATCGGAGCTATTTATTGTATTTTTGTAGGCGTTAAGATAGCTAAGGCTGAAGAACCGCAGGAAAGAGAAAAGGCTAAGCAGCAGCTTAAAAATGCTATTATAGGCTTTTTGCTTATATTCGTTCTTATCGTTGCTTTAAGACTTGGTCTCAGTCCTCTTGAAAAGTGGATGAGCGACTACGCTGCACCTACACTTTAATGATGACTTGTCAAATTTGCGGTGGTTCCGGGGCGGGCAGCTCCGTCCCGGCGCTGCAAATATTTTGAATTTTTATGTAAGCCCGTATGCTATATAAGCTTATATAAAAATTTAAGAATTAAAAAATGAGGAGGATTTTTATGGAAGATTTTAAGATGCATTTAAAAAAATATTTGATCGAAATGATTATATGGCTTGTCTGCAGTATGATTATAGGAGCCATTCTTAATGATTTTGCAATACATATCAGCGAAATAATGACTAAAGACTACAGTGCGCTGATTGATTTCGGAGTAATAATCGACAAGGAAACCTATATTGCAGGGGCAGTTGTTTTTGTTTTGGGATACATCTGCTATTATGTTTTGGGCGGAAACAATTCAAAACAGGCTAAAAGAATGATGAATACAAACAAGGTCAATGTTATTTCCGCAGGTCTTGAGGATTCGAGATTTATGACAGCTAAGGAAAGGGACGATAACTTTGCGCCCTGTAATTTCGCAAAGCTTGTTGACCAAAAGAAGGACGGCGTTCCCGTTAGGGCTAATTATGACAAAAAGGCAGGGCTTAAAATTAATTTGGCAAGTCCTATGCACGGTATTATAATTGGTTCTACCGGTTCAGGTAAAACAACCACATTTATTAACCCTATGATTCAAATTCTTGCAGCCAGCGGCGCAGGCTCATCAATGATTATGACTGACCCTAAGGGCGAGCTTTATCAGCTTCATTCCGGTTTTTTAAGAGAAAGAGGCTATAAGGTAATGGTTCTTGACTTAAGAGATACATATTCATCCTTCAGATGGAACCCTTTGGGAGATATATATGACAGATATCAGCTTTATATAGAAGCGGGAAAAAATATTTTCGAACATACCGACCCTATTGAAACCTATGAAAATTTAAACCTTGTAAACGAAAAGGAAAAATACGGCGAAACATGGTATGAATATTACGGCTCTGCTTATGCTGATATTGACGAGCTTATTGTAGACGCAAGAGTAAAAAAACAGCAGATTTACGATGAGCTTTATGAGGACTTAAATGACCTTATAAGTGTTCTCTGCCCCATAGAGTCTCAGGACGACCCCGTTTGGGAGAAGGGCGCCCGTTCAATAGTTATGGCAACAGCTCTTGCTATGCTTGAGGACAGCGAAAACCCCGAGCTGGGAATGACTAAGGACAAATATAACTTCTACAACCTTAACAAGGCTATTTCAAATTCTGAAAACGAATTTATAGAGCTTAAAAACTATTTTGCCGGCAGAAGTCCTATTGCAAGATGTGTTTCTCTCAGTAAGCAGGTTACCACAGCGGCGGACAACACCCTTTCAAGCTATATGTCTATTGCCTTTGACAAAATGTCAATGTTTAACGACGAGGGTATCTGCGCCCTTACTGCCGGAACGGATATTGACCCCAATGTTTTCGCAGACGAAAAAACGGCTCTTTTTATGAAGATACCCGATGAAAAGGATACAAGACACGCCCTTGCGGCAATGTTCATACTTTGTATTTACAAGGCGCTTATTAAAAAGGCTTCCGCAAGAGAGGATCTGTCTCTGCCCAGAAACGTATATTTCATTTTGGACGAGTTCGGCAACATGCCCAAGATTGATAAGTTCGACAAGATGATCACCGTAGGTCGAAGCAGAAAAATTTGGTTTAATATGGTAGTTCAGTCATACGCTCAGCTTAATAATGTTTACGGCGATACAGTAGCGGATATTATTAAGTCTAACTGCGGTATGAAGATGTTTATCGGTTCAAACGATATTAACACCTGTAAGGAGTTCTCTGAGCTCTGCGGAAATATGACCGTTTCCACAAGCAGTGTTTCCGGTTCTGTTTCCCATGACAAGGATATGAACTATTCACAGAGTATTCAGACCAGACCCCTTATATATCCCTCTGAGCTTCAGAGACTTAACAATAAGGAAAGTACGGGTAATTCAATTATCGTTACATTCGGTAATTATCCCCTTAAAACAAAGTTTACACCCAGCTACAGATGCCCTCTTTATAAATTCGGCGAAATGGATAATTCGGAAAAGCAGAAGAATGTATTTTTCGGAGAAGATGTTTATTATGATTTGGGCATAAGAAACAAAGCGGTATTAGGCGAAATGGAACAGGAACAGGAGGCATAAATTATGTTGGAAGCAAAATTAACTATAGATGATGTAAAGGCAACTATCGCTTTAAGCGGCAGAGCAGATACTATCAGCAGCGAATGTGTAACCGATGAATATGAAAAGGCTAAGGCTGAGGGCTGCAGCGAATTTGAGTTTAGCTTAAAGGAAGTAGAGTATATTTGCTCAGCTACATTAAGGGCTTTTTTGAAGGCTCAGAAGGACTGCAACAAAAACGGCTTGGCTATGCAGATAACAGGAGCTTCGGAGGGCGTAAAGGACGTTTTTGAATTAACGGGCTTTTCTTCCATTATGAATATTTCGTAATAAAGGACAGGGTTTTTATGGCAGCGGTTTTAACTTTTGATACTACAAATTATAATGATGATTTAAAAAAGGGCATGACCTTTGCCGAAGATGCCTTGAAAAATATAAGGGCAAGAATAAGAAACAAAATTATTCTTGCCCTTGAAGAGGCTTTTGTAAACGTTTTAAAATATAATGAGGACAGCAGCCTTAAAATTACCCTTGAAATTGAGAAAAAAGACGGTTTTGTATATGTAAAAATAGAGGATAACGGAAACAGGTTTAATCCTCTTTTAAACAAAGACCCGGATATTTCCCTTGATGCCGATGAAAGAAAAATCGGCGGCTTGGGTGTGTTTTTGCTTAAACAAATTTCAGACTATATAGAATATGAATATTCCGACGGTAAAAACATTCTTTCCTTCGGAGTGAAAGCGGAGGAAGAAAGCCAAGCTGCGGAATAAATATTCATATTGTTTCAGTGTTAAAAGAATATTGAAATAAAAATACAGTTATCAGAGGCGGTGACACATTGAAATCAATAAGTGTTAAGGTCAGAAAAACGGTTATGACATCTCTTATTATAGTTATAGCTTTGTTTACTGTTATTGCCGTTTTCTTTATGTACATTCAAAAGGAGACATTCGTAGAGTTAAATGACGAGTCATCCGAAGAAATAGAAAATTTTACCGATAATGTATTATACGAAAATATAACAAAATATTCAAAGGATTTAACAGCTGCCTGTGGATATATTATTGAGGACAATTTTGAACATTACAGCGGCAAGGGCGATTCCGTTGCGGAGTATATTTTTAAGCTATACGAAAACGACTCTGATGAAACCCAAGCGGCAAATTTAAAGGGCGCAGGCTATATCGGCGGTATAAGCCGGGAAAAAACAGAGGAGCTTTATAAAATAGGAAGTGTCAGAGATTATATTAAAGCAGTGCCGGGGTATGACAGCGGCAATTTAGGTACTCTCGACATATTTGTTGTTACCGAAAAGGGGCTGGTTCTTGACGGAACAGACAATTATTTAGGCGACAATTACAGCGATTTAAGACAAGAGGACTGGTATATTTCCGTTAAGGAGACTATGGAACCTGTTTGGACAGGGGTTACCATCGGGGCTGTAACGGGGCAGGAGAAAATAAGCTATCTTGCGCCTTTGGTTTATGAAAACGAATTTAAGGGTGTTGTGGGCGTAAGTACAACTCTTATGGAAATATACAACACTCTTTTGAATATTAATTTTGAGGAAATCGAGGACATAGTCTTAACAGACTCAAAGGGCGAAAAAATTATAGGCGGAGACGAATATGACGTTTTTGAGGTTCAAAGCTCAGATGACGTTATTTTTGAAGAGGACTGCTGCTTAAGCAAATATGACGTAGCAGCTGCGGATTACTCTGTTTATTTTATATTTGATATTTCGGATATTTTATCCGGGGTTGATCTCAGTCAGAGTGAAATAAACGATGTGAGCTTTACGGTAGATGTTATTTCTATGTGCTTTATTGTAATTGCTTCCTTTATATATATATGTATAGCAGCTGCCTCTGTATTCCTTGCCGTAATAT
>JAJBVU010000196.1 GCA_020859645.1 Eubacterium sp.
GTATAATTTTCTTAATACAGTATTTCATTTAAGTAAAAGCTTTTCACCTCTCAGCTTCACTTCGTTCAGCAGCTCCCCTCAAGGGGAGCCTGTCGATTACCGGAAATCTTCTTTTTCCTTCAATATTTCAGCGTAAATTACCTTTTTGGAAACTCCTCTTTCCTTAGCGCAAATTTTCATAGCTTCTTTTTTTTCAAAGCCCTCATCCATAAGCTGAGCCACTCTTTCGGCAGCTGAAAGGTCGGTTTGTGGTTCTTCTTCCTTTGCTCCGCCTATAATAAGGACGAACTCGCCCCGTGGTTCGTTTTCTTCAAAATAGTCAATAAGCTCCTTAAGCCCCATTCTCAGTGTTTCCTCATGTTTTTTGGTTATTTCACGGACTGCCGCCGCTTCTCTGTCTCCGCAGGTTTTATAGATTTCCGCAAGAGTTTCCCTCAGGTGGTGAGGGGCTTCATAAAAAACGGTGGTTCGCTTTTCGTTTTTAAGACGCTCCAAAACAGCCTTTTTCATATGCTTGTTTGCCGGAAGAAAGCCCTCAAAGGCAAAGCTTCTGCCCTCCATACCCGAAAGCACAAGAGCGGAAATTACCGCCGTAGGCCCCGGTACAACGCAGACCTCAACCCCGGCTTTTCGGCACATATTGATAACAACGGCTCCCGGGTCGGAAATTCCCGGCATTCCGGCATCGCTGACAAGTGCAATATTTTCGCCGCTTAAAATTCTTTCCACAAGCTTTTCCCCCTTTTCCTCCTCGTTGAATTTGTGATAAGAGGTCATAGGGGTTTTTATTTCGAAATAGTTTAAAAGCTTCAGAGTGTTGCGAGTGTCCTCGGCGGCAATCAGATCGCATTCCTTTAAGACCCTTAAGCACCGCAGAGTCATATCCTCAAGATTTCCAATAGGAGTTCCGCAAATATACAGCTTTCCGCACATAAAATCATCAATTCCTTATATCAAAACAGTCTCGTCACTGTTGTAAATTTTTTCGTATTCGTTATTGAGCCTTCCGTCATCGCCGCTTATAACAAGAGCCGGCATAACTCTAAGCCCCGGTTTGCCCCCTTTTGCCCCTTCAATAAGAGCCATAGAGGGTTCTTTTTTTGAATTTGACTGAACAAGTCTCAGCCTTTTGGGCTCAATTCCGCAGCCTTTCATAGCTTCGAAAATTTCGCATAGCCTTTCCGGCTTATGCACCATAAAAAACCTTCCGCCGAACTTCAGAAGATAAGCCGCCGCCTTAACTACGTCATTAAGGGAGCAGAGTATTTCGTGACGGGCTAGGCGTTTTTCCTCGCTTTCGTTTTTAAGGCTGCCCTGAGCCTTCATATAGGGAGGGTTTGTTATAACAACGTCCGCTTCACCGACGGGGAAATAATCGGAAATTCGGCTGATGTCGCCTAAAACAATCCTCATTCGGTTCTCAATTCCGTTTAGACTTATATTTCGTTTGGCAAGCTCCGCCGCTTTAGGCTGAATTTCAAGCCCTGTCACATTTATATTGTCGTAAAGTGAGCAGAGAAGCAGACCTATTACACCGTTTCCGCAGCCCAAATCAACAGCCCTGTCCCCCGGCTTAAGCCTTGCAAAGTGACAAAGCAAAACTGCGTCTGTTCCGAAGCAGAACATTTCATCGTCCTGAATTATTTTAAAGCCCTTTCTCTGAAGATCGTCAATTCTTTCAGCCATCGGCTCTGCCCCGTCTCTTGTGAATAATCTTAACCTCGTCGGCGCTGAAATAGGCTATATTTACATTGTCGTTTTCTTCTTCTCTTATGGCTGCTTTAATAACCCCTCTGAGAACATTTACCGCAAGAACCTCGCCTTCGCCCATATCGGTCTCGATTAAGTCTCCCTCCTTGGGCATATTCTTGTTAAGCTCCTTGTAGACGTCCTCTTCATATTTAAGACAGCACATAAGGCTGCCGCAGTTTCCCGAAATTTTAGAGGGGTTTAAGGAAAGGTTTTGATCCTTAGCCATTTTTATTGAAACAGGCTGAAAATCGCCTAAAAATGTGGCGCAGCACAGGCTTCTTCCGCAGCTGCCTATGCCTGAGACCATTTTAGCCTCGTCTCTTACGCCGATTTGGCGAAGCTCGATTCTGGTGTGGAAAACGGAAGCCAAGTCCTTAACAAGCTCTCTGAAGTCAATTCTTCCGTCAGCGGTGAAGTAGAAAATAATTTTGCTGACATCAAATGTAAATTCAACCTTAATAAGCTTCATATCCAAGCCGTGGCGTTTGATTGCGTCAATGCAGATGTCGAAGGCTTCCTTTTCTCTCTCTTTGTTGTAGGCGTGAATTTCATCGTCACGCTCCGTTGCCCCTCGAATTATCTTCTTAACAGGCTTATTAAAGGTTTCCTCGTCGATTATTCTGTTGGCAATAACAACTGTGCCGTATTCTATGCCCCTGATTGTCTCTACAATAACCCCCTGACCGCAGCAAAACTGCTCACCGGCAGGGTCAAAATAATATATTTTTCCCGCTTTTTTAAATCTTACCCCTATAATCGTAACCATTCATCATTTCTCCTTTATTTTAAAAAGCATCTGCTCAAGGCTGAGCTGTTTATTCACATTCATTTTTATTTCACGTCTTGCGGCTGAAACTGCTTCAGAGCCCTTTATAAGCTTCTTTAAAGAAAGCCTTCCGCAAATATCCTCTATTAAACCCAAATAGTCCTTTTGAATAACTTCCTCGGCTCCGCAGGTTTTAAACACAAGCAAATCTCTGTAAAAAAAGTAAATCAAGCCCAAGTAACTGTCAAGGCTTTTTTCCTTGTCAAGCTCCAAAGCATCATTAATTATGTCATAAAGCCCCATAAGGTCAGCCTTTTCAACCCTGTCGAAAAATTTTGCTGCCTTTTCTCTTAAGGTAAAAAAGCCTTCGTCTTTGCAAAGTCTCAGAGCTTCTCCCAGGCTGCCCCCGGCGCACTCTGCAATAAGTCCGCAAATTTGCCTGTCACAGGCATTTGTTTTTAAAAGCTCCCGTTCAAGAGTTTCTCTGCCCAAGGCGTTAAGGCGGATAAGAGCGCACCTTGAAATAACCGTTGCCAAAAGCTTGTTATAATTCGATACGAGGAGGATAAAAACACCGTAGGCAGGGGGCTCTTCAATTGTTTTAAGAAGAGCATTTTGAGCCTGTTCCGTAAGTCTTTCGGCTCCGTTAAGTATAAAAATTTTGTATTTTGAAGAATAAGGCTTTGTTTTTGCCTTTTCTATAATTTCATCTCTTATTACGTCAACGCCTATAGTGGTTTTGTCTGTGTCAACGAAAAAAACGTCCGGGTGCTCGCCGCTGTCTAAAGCCTTGCAGGAGTAGCATCTGCCGCAGCCGTTTTCCTCCCCCTTTTCACACTGAAGAGCCTTCGCAAAGGCATAGGCAAGTGTCTTTTTGCCCAAGCCGTAAGCCCCGTCAAAAATATAGGCATGACTGACCCTGCCGGAGGCTATCATAGACTTAAGCCCTTTCACAGCGGAGGCATTGCCCAAAAAATCATTAAAGCCTTTAATCATAATCCTCTGCTCCCAACAAAGTAGTTGAAATAATCCGCTATTTCTTCAGCTATGATTTCGGGCTTTTTATCGGCTTCTATAGTCACAATTCTCTCTTTTTCGCTTTCCGCAAGCTCCATAAAGCCCTTATAGACCCTGTTATGAAAATATGCCTTTTGGTTTTCCATTCTGTCAAGCTCATGCTGATAATTTTTTCTCTGAAGTGCTTCGGAAAAATCCAAATGGAGAAAAAAGGTCAAATCGGGCATAAGACCCCCTGTGGCATAGCTGTTTATATCCTTAACAACATCTATGCCAAGACCTCTGCCCACGCCCTGATAAACCAAGGACGAGTCTAAAAACCTGTCGCAGATTACGATTTGACCGCCTTTAAGAGCAGGCAAAATACCCTCGTGAACAAGCTGACACCTTGCAGCGGCGGATATCAGAGCCTGGGTCAGCTGCTGCATTTTATAAGTGTCGTTATCAAGC
>JAJBVU010000123.1 GCA_020859645.1 Eubacterium sp.
CCCCCGCACCCCCCCCACGCACCCCCAGCCCTCCCCCCCCCCCCCCTCCCCCGCCTCCCCCATTTTAAAGTGTCTTTTGAAAACGGATATGTTTCTTCAGGCGAAAGCGAATTACAGACTTTAACTATTTCATCACAAAGCTCATTGAAGGTTAAAGCTCTGCAAACATCATCACCCAACTTTTGAATAGTTTTCAGCATAACCGTTTTTTGGTCTCCGAATTTGGCATTGATGATATGAGTGGGAAGTACGTAAAATCTCCACCAAGACAGATCCAATGAATTGCACCTTTTATCTCTTGCGGTGTATACAACGAATACATACATATCGTTTTTGCGGATTTTATCTGCATCCGGCGGATAGCAAAATTTTTCATCGTCAAAGATGGTGGCTTTTGCTATACGGAAGTTAGCCATATCCGGATGTCTGATTTCCCAATGCTGCACATATGAAGTAACCTTTACTTCAATACGTGCGTTGCGGTTTACAGAAGGGATTATAGGTCCGTCAAGGTCATATTGATCCCAGCCGTGACCTTCTGGATTACAAGAATAACCGCCTCTGTCAAGAGCAGACTTAACGATATATTCTGCAAATGTTCCTCGGTATGTATTATCAATCAAATCCGAGTAAGCCCATTTCCAGAAATCCAACATTGAGTTCGGTAAGTACACGCCGTCATTGATGAGAGTTTCATCTCCGTTATACGTCATTTTCAACATCCTTTCTGTTATCATAAAAGTGATGAACCTTGAACGGAGTTATAGAATTACAGACTTCTACAATACCGTTACAAAGCTCATTAAAATTAAGCGGTCTGCAAATGTCAATTGCTTCTACGGCTTTGAGGGAAATAGTTTTTTGCAGATACAAAGTCTTGTGTTTCTCAATATAGGAAGTTGGCAAAACATAAAACTTCCACCAAGATAAATCAAGAACGTTGCAGGATAAACTTTCGGCGGTATAAACGGCAAATACATACATATCACAGTTGCGCTGTCGGGGAGCGTCCTGAGGATAATCCACCTTGCCCTCATCGAGAACCTTTGCAGGGGCAATACTGAAGCTTGCCTTGTCGGGGTGCTTCATACCCCAAGTTTGAACAAAGGCGGTAGATTTGACTTGAATTTGTGAGTTCCTGTTAAAAGCGGGAATCAGCGGACCTTCTAAATCGTATGGGTCCCACCCTCGCTGGAAGTCATTAAGCTTATAGCCTCCGTTGTCGAGAGCCAGCTTTACAAGATATTCGGCAAATGTGCCTCTGGAAGTGTTGTCAACAATATCAGAATAAGCCCATTGCCAAAAATCAAGAACAGGGATTGAAAGATATTTGCCGTCATCAATAAGCGGCTCACTGCCGCTGTACCTATTGATAACTCTGTTATACATTGCTTATATTCTCCTTTCTTGTAGAATATTAACATTATAACATATAAGCAGGGCAAAAAGATACATAAATAAAATATTTTCAAGTATAAGGGAGATTTATATGGACAAAGCTGAAAAAGAGAAACGTATTGAGGTTATTGAAAACTTTCCTGTGACGAGAATAAAAAATGGATTTGGTAATCCCAGAAAAATAAAAAAGAAGAAAGCCGAGGAGCTTCAGCAGTCAATGGAAATGCTTGGAGATTTCGGCTTAATTTTAATAGATGAAAATGACAATGTAATTGCCGGTAATCAGAGAGTAGAGATTTTAAAAAGAAATAAGCCTGATGCAAAAGTGCTTGTAAATAGCAACTGTCACAGTGGATATTGCCACAACCATTGTCGACAGTACGAGTTTTGACAACATATTGATTGTAGACCCGTTACCCACAGCAGAACTCGAAACAGCTCCTGCAAAATGCGGAGTATATTCAAGTCTTGATGAAGTAACGGCAGCCGGATGGATTGCTACAGGCGATGATGCAGACCCTGTCGGAGTAGCAGCAAGGGTGGCTTTTTCACAAAGCCCTGCACCTTCAGAAATTTACATCGCACCTATTCAGGAAACAGACGGAACAGCAGAGTCTGTTGTCAGTACGGTAGAGAGGGCAACGGCAACTTCAGGTTGGTATGTGGTATGTCCTGCCGGAGTTGAGGATGATGAAATCGTTACTCTTGCAGAGTATATTGAAACACTTGAAAAGATGATGATTTATACATAGCTTAATTTCTTCGGAGCAGGAGATGACGGCGAGGATGCTCCCACTGTGGATAACATCTACTGCCGTACAGCCGGAATTTATGGAAGAGAAAGCTCAGACCAAGAGGATGACGATATTCCCGAAGCTAATAAATATCTTAATGTTGCCTTTGCGGTGGCGTGGCTTGCCAACGAATCCGGCTCTGAAACAGCGGCATTTAAGACACTCAGTGCAGTTTATCCCTCAGAGCTTACATCAACCGAACAGAAGAGTTTAAAAGAAAGCTGTCTCAGTTATTTTATAACTGTCGGCAGTAAAAATGTAACTATGGTCGGCAAGGTTCTCGCTGATGAGTGGTGCGATATTATCCGTTTCAGAGACTGGCTGAAGAATGATATGCAGGTTCGTATTGTATCAATCTTCTTGGCTTTGCCTAAAGTGCCTTATACCGATAACGGAATTACTCTCATACAGAACGCTATGGAGGATTCGTTGCAGAAGGGACAGATTGTAGGCGGTATAGCTGAAGCGGAATATGATGAGGACGGCAAGCAAAGGCAGTATATTATACGGGGCAGCCAAGTCATTCGGCTTCATAAGTTAGGGGGCGTTTTATGAATTATATAATTATCGATGTGCCTGATTCAAATGACAGCGTATCAAGAGTTGTTTTGGATAATAAGGCATATCAAATCCGTTTTACCTATAACGATACGGCAGATTGTTGGAGCTTCGGTTTATACAATGAACAGGGTGAGCCGATTGCATTAGGGATAAAGATTGTTCCGAGAATACCGCTAAACTTATTCTTTGGTGTAAATGAATTGCCTTCAGGCTTTTTTGAAGCTCTCGGAAATCTTAACAGAATCGGACATGATGATTTAAAAAACGGAAAAGCAAAATTTATATTTGTTCCTGTAGATACGTCAGAAGAAAATTAAACATTTCTGTTGACTTATGGTGCTGAATGTGGTACTATAAATAAGTGGAGGTGAAATAATGGCAGGCTCAGAACTTTTGCTTTGCAAAAGCCGAACTTTCGGTTCGTTCGGACATCTTTCCGATTCCTATAGAAAAGCTTATTAAAAAATGAAGAATCAGCGAGAACCCGAAAGAAGTCGGGTGGGCTTTAGCCCAGTTTTCCATTAGGAAAACTTCTGAACGATGGTATAAGAATTGATGAAGTAAACAAAGTCTTAATGGCTTACGGATATAGACTTGACAGACAGAGAGGTTCTCACAGACAGTATGTAAATGACAACGGAGATGTAATTACCGTAAAGGATGAAAGCCCTGTCAAGAAAGTGTATATAAAAGATGTATTGAACAGGATAGGGGAATGACAATTCCCCTATTGATGAATAAGCCTGCCTATGTTATTATGAAAGCTGAAGAATATTTAAAATTGCCTTACAATATAATAACAAGCTATGTTGAAGATGAAACAGGAAGCTATTATTATGGTAAGGTTTTAGAACTGGACGGATGTCAAAGCACAGGGGACACAATTGATGAACTATATGAGAACCTTCAAGAAGCAATGTTAGGATGGATCGAAACAAAACTTGAAAATGGTTTTGATGTTCCAAAGCCTGTTACTGCTGATGATTACAGCGGTAAATTCAATATCAGAATACCTAAAAGCCTTCATCAAAGGCTCGTTGTTGAAGCTAAAAAAGAAGGCGTATCTTTAAACCAGTATGTTATGTATAAATTAAGCAGTAATTTTGCTTAAGCAAGAGATTAAAGGGCAAAGCTTTTGACTTTGCTCTTTTTATATATCAATTTTTATAGCATATTTGTCTGTAACAACAAGATAAACTGCAAAAAAAGACAGCATATTATTTATATAC
>JAJBVU010000051.1 GCA_020859645.1 Eubacterium sp.
AGCTTATTTGACCTGTTTTTGCGTTTTTCTCGTATAAACTTTCGGCTTTATTCTTTTTTCAAAAAATATCAAAGTTTAAGAATAATTCTTTCAAAAACAGGAAAAACTTCAAAAAGGTGATAGCTTTGTTTAATGAAATAGACAAAAACATAAAAATTTTTGAAGATATGTTTAAAGACTGCGGCGACTTGGTCAGCAGAAAGATTCCTGTCAGCTCTACCTCAATATATGTGCTTTATTTTGACGGTATGAATGACAGAGACTTAATAGAGGGGCGTGTTTTAGACACCCTTATGCTTGAAATAAGAAAAGCCCCTCCGGATAATTTCGAAAACCTTACGGAGGCTCTTATAAACGGAGGTATAACCACCGCCGATTTATCTTTTCAGGAGCATTTCGATAAATGCGCAGACGCCGTTATGTCCGGGGAAACCTTACTTCTCATAGACGGCTTTTCAAAGGCGATAATTATAGCCTCGAAGCATTTTCCCAAAAGGGGCATAGAAAAGCCCGACACAGAGGGCGGTGTAAACGGCCCCAAAGAAGCCTTTTGCGAAAACTTCAGAGACAACACCGCCTTAATCCGCCGGCGAATAAGAGACACCCACCTTAAAATAAAGCAAATGCAGGTTGGCAGACGGAGCAAAACCGACGTAGGGCTTGTTTACCTCTCAGACGTTGTCCGTCCCGAAATACTTTCGGAAGCTGAAAAGCGGCTTAAGTCTATCGACATAGACGCAATTATTGACTCAAGCTATTTGGCTCAGCTTATGTCAAAAAACAAGCTAAGCCCTTTTCCTTCCTTTCAGCTGACGGAGCGTCCCGACAAGGCGGCGGCTGAAATTTTAGAGGGAAGGATTGTTATTGTCTGCGACACTTCCCCCTTTGTAATAATTCTTCCGGCAGTTTTGGCTTGCTTTTATCAGGCAAGCGAGGATTATTATCAAAACTATCTTATAGCAAGCTTCACCCGTCTCATTCGATACACCGCTTCCGTTTTGGCTCTGACACTGCCCTCTCTTTATATCTGCTTTGCACTTTTTAACCCCTCAATGCTGCCGACGGCACTGCTTTTAAAAATGAGTTCCGCAAGGGAAGGTGTTCCCATACCCGGCGTGCTTGAAATATTTTTAATGGAGCTTGCTTTTGAAGCCTTAAGAGAAGCCGGGGTCAGAATGCCCGACGCCATAGGTCAAACCCTCGGCATTGTAGGCGGTATAATCATCGGTCAGGCGGCAGTTGACGCAGGACTTGTAAGCCCTATTGTGGTAATCGTTGTTTCCCTTACGGGGATATGTTCCTTTGCCGTTCCCCAGCTTTCACTAAGCTCCGCCTACCGCATATGCAAATATTTCTTGATGATTGCTTCTGCCTTTTTCGGGCTTTTGGGCTTTTGGGCGGCTCTCGTCTCAATCTTCATTTATCTCAGCTCCCTTACAAGCTTCGGTATTCCCTACCTTTACCCCTTTGCCGGAGGAGACATAAGGGGCGACGAGGGTATTAAGGACACATTTCTTCGTCTGCCCTTAAGCTTTATGAAAAAGCGCCCTATTTTTTCTAACAATTCACAAAAAACAAGATATAAAAACAACAAGGAGAAAAGCTAATGTATTCGGATAACGGAAAAATCTCTGACCGACAGCTTAAAATTCTCATATTTTTGGATATATTAAGTGTTTCCGTAATAACTCTGCCTAAGTTTAATGCAGAATACTTGGGAGATATGGGCTGGCTTCTGCCTGTTGGGGCTGCTGTTTTCCTCACAATAAGCCTTATTCTCATATCCTCTCTTGCTCCCTCTCTCTGCAGTGACAGCCTTTTAGGCTCACTGACTAAGCTTATAGGCAAGCCCCTTGCGGCGTTTTTCTGCGGAGGGCTTATTATAAAGCTGACCTTCGGGCTTTCAAATGACCTAAGAATTTTTTCGGAAGCGGCGAAGCTTTGGCTTCTTCCCTCGGCAGGTCTGCCCCTTACGGCTCTTATTGCTATTCTGCCCTGTTTTTACGGCGCACTTTTTTCCTACGAAACGAGGGCAAGACTTTCCGAAATATTTTTGTTTATAGTCCTTATACCCTTTGCCGCTGTTTTCATACCCTGTCTTTTTAAAGCTGACTATAACAATATTTTCAGTAATTTTAACCTTTCACGAAACATATATATTAAAGGGAGCCTGTACAACTGCCTTCTTATAACAGGCCCCGAATTTCTTCTGCTGTCGTTTCCCTACCTTAAAAACCCTTACAGGCTTAAGGGGGCGGCTGTTTCCTCCGGGCTCTTAGCCTTTGCCCTTATAACAATTGTCTGCTTCGCCTGTATAAACCTTTTGGGGGCTGATTTAACGGCTGACTTCGACTTCCCCGGGGCTGAAATTATGGACGTTTTCGTTTTTTCACAAGGCAAGGGTGCAATAATGATGAGCTTCTTCTATTTAAGCGTTGTTATTTTTGCCATAGGGGCAATTTTCTTCGGCGGCGGGCTTCTTTCGGAGCTTACAGGCTTAAAGCCTGTTTTTTCAAAGCTTATTATATCTATAGCCGCCTACGGCTTAAGCCTGACATACGGCTCAATAACAGATCTGTCACAGGCAAATCTCTGCTTTAATCTGCTTTTCGGAACTGCCTATATGTTTGCCTTTCCTCTGCTTTTAAACCTTATTATCAAATTCAAAAAGGATGATTGAGATGCTGAAAAAAATAAATCTCATAATAACGGCTTTTGTTTTGGGCTTGCTTTTATCCGGCTGTTCGGGCTCTTATGACCTTGAAGATCGGGCTTTTGCCACAGCTATAGCCACAGACTGGTCTGCCGACGAGGGCTATCGAATTATAGTGTCTCTTCCTTCATTAGATAAGGACGAAGCCCTTACACGAACCACAAGGTCAGCCCAAGCCCCTACCCTTAAAGATGCAATGGCGAAAATCGACCAAAATCTGACCAAGCGGATTTATTACGGACACACAAAGGCTGTTATTTTAGGGGCTGACCTTTTAAGAAGCAGGTCGGCAATGACGGAGCTGGCTGACTATTTGGCGGACAATGTTCAGATAGACAAAAACCTTATTATAACAGGGGCATATAATATAGAAGAAATTATGAGCCTTGAACCCGAAGAGGACAAGCTGACGGGCTTTTATATTTCCTCTTTTTATGACAGCGGAAACGAGCAAAAAACCTTTGTAAACAAAGAGACACTTCTGGATCTTTTAAAAGAGCGTTCAGAGGGTGTTTCGGCGGCAGTTCCCCTTTTATCAGCTGTTGACGATGAACCGACCTTTACGGGCATAGCGGTTTTGAAAAACGGCTCACTCTGCGGAATTTTGGAGCAGGACGCCGCCTACGGCTTTATGTGGCTGACGGACAAAAGCTTTAACGGAACATTAACAAGCCAAGCCCCTGCCGTTTCAACCGAAATTATGGAAAAGGAAACCTCCTACGCCTTTTATGAGGAAGAGGGCAGTCTGTCTGCCGGGGCGGTTATTGAGGTTCAGGGCAATATGTGGAACTTTACCGATGATGAAATTAAGTCAAAGGCTTCCGAATATATTTCCGTATTTAAAAATAAAATCACAGATCAAGCCCAAGCCGCCTTAGAGGAGCTTTCGAAAATGGACTGCGACCCCTTAAACCTCTCCGACCTTCTGAAAGAAAATAATCCCGAACTGTATGAAAAATATAAGGGTGCAGTCCCCTCAAATGTCAATGTCAGCGTAAACTTAAGTTTAAATTTTGTGTAACAGCAGCTTTTATAAAAGTTCTTTCTTGATTAATGCGCATAAAACACGTATAATAAGAGTTAATAGATGAATTTAACCCTTGAATTAAAGGAGTTGTTTTTATGAAGCTTGTTTATCCTGTTATTATAAGCAAGGGAGATTTGGGCTTGTTGGTTTATGTTCCCGCCTTTGACTGCCATACTCAGGGAACAGATTTTGCAAATGCCATAGATATGGCGAGAGATGTTATTTCCCTTATGGCAATTAC
>JAJBVU010000197.1 GCA_020859645.1 Eubacterium sp.
GTACAAATCGCTTAAAAACCCCTTAACGGAAAATTATTTATTGATTTTAATTTATGAATGTTGTATAATTAATGTAGCATTCCGAACGTGATGTACGTGGAATAGTAGGGAAATGCAATAACGCATTCCCTCGGGTTATCTATGAAGGAGGAAATTTAATGAAAAACAAAGGCAAAAGATTTTTGGGAGCAGTCTTATCTCTCGTAATGCTGTTCTCATGCTTTACATTCAGCCAAATCAGCGCATCTGCAGCTGACTTAAACGTCAGTGCGGCAGGCTGGTTTGAATCGGTTTACGCCGAATGGCAGTATGTCAGCGGCGCAGGCTTCTATGAAGTTTATGTAAAATCAAGCAGCGACTCAGCTTACAGCGATGAAGATCAGCTTGACGATGAGCTTATAAGACAATATGACACATATATGAGAGCAGACGCAGTCGGTCTTAAAGCCGGCAGCTATGACATCAAGGTTGTGGCATATGATAAGGAAGCAGGCTCTGTTGTTGCAGAGAAAGAAATTACGGGCTTAACTGCCGAAGCTTATGACAGAAGCGGCTCAACTTTCTCAACAAAGTCAACCTATTACAGCGAAGGCGGCGTAGGCGCTTACAACAATGACGGTACTTTGAAAAGCGATGCAAAGGTTATTTATGTAACAGCCGAAAACGCAGCCACTGTTTCAACAGACGTTATTACAAGCAGCAAGGGTTCAACAACCACTGCTGTAGGTTTTCAGGATATTATCTATTTATACCAGAAGGGCTATGATACAACGCCTATCGACTTCCGTATTATAGGCACAATTACAGACAGTGACGTAGACTCCTTCGGCAGCTCTGCAGAGGGTATCCAGGTTAAGGGTAAAAACAGCTATGCTCTTATGCCTATGACATTCGAAGGTATAGGAAACGACGCAGCTGTAAGCGGCTTCGGCTTCCTCGTTAGAAATGCCGGAAACGTAGAGTTCAGAAACTTCGGTATTTTAAACTGTATGGATGACGGAATTTCAATGGACACAGACAACTGCAACGTTTGGGTTCACAATATGGATTTCTTCTACGGTCAGGCAGGCGGCGACGCCGACCAGGCTAAGGGTGACGGAACAGTTGATATAAAGAACGATTCACAGTATATCACAATTTCCTATAACCATTTCTGGGATTCGGGCAAATCATCTCTCTGCGGCATGAAGTCCGAAAGCGGAAACAACTACATTACATATCACCACAACTGGTTCGACCACTCAGATTCAAGACATCCCCGTGTAAGAACCATGTCAGTTCATATCTACAACAACTACTTTGACGGAAACTCAAAATACGGTTCAGCTTCAGCAATGGCTTCAAGCCTTTTTGTAGAACAGAACTATTTCAGAAACGTTAAATATCCCGTTATTATAGGCGGTCAGGGTCACGAAGCAGGGGCAGTTCTTTCAGGCGAAACAGGTACGCCCATAAAGATGTACGGCAATATTATGACAGGCTCCTACGGATATACTGACTATTCCGTAAACAACAATGATTTCGACGGATATACCGTTTCTTCAAGAAGCGAAACAATTCCTTCCACAATTTCAGCCGCAGGCGGAACATATAACAACTTCGACACAGCTAACGCAGATTATTTAGGCGTTGACGAAAGCGATGTTGACGCAGCGGCAGATGTTCCCGCAATCGTTATGGCAGATGCCGGAAGATGCAACGGCGGCGACATTTTCTATACATTCGCAGACAGCACAGAGGACACAAACTACTCTGTTGTTACAGCTCTTAAGACTATGGTTACAAACTACACCACAAGCCTTAAGGTTATCGGCGGAACAGTTGATTCAAGCGCTCTTGATTCCTCAGCAGCTGCAAGCTCCGCTACAGGCGTTGACGGAAACACATCTTATACTGACAGAGTAACAGCTAACGCAGCAGACGCAGCCGGCTTAAGCTCAGAATCAGACGAACCTTCGGCTAACCCCGGTTCAACAGGCGGTCAGGTAAGCTATGACTTAGAGCTTTCCGGCAGCGATGTTTCATCTTCAACACTCACTTCAACAACTACAGGCTTGGGTACAAACGGTGCATATACGATTTATGCTACATCAGACAAATCTGTTACAATAAGCGGCAGCGAAATAAGACTGGGCGGCGGCGGAACAATTACCGACGGCACACCTGTTTCAAGAGTTATTGCAGTAACACTTTCAGAACCCGGAAAAATCTACGTTTCCGTAAAGAACTCCGGATCTGTTGCAAGAACAATTGCTGTTTCCGATGGCACAACAACCTATCTTTCACAGGAAATAGATGCAGGCGGTTCAATATCAGAACAGTCAACAGATGAGCTTTCAGCCGGAACATATTATATCTATTCAACATCAGGCGGTCTTAATGTTACATTCGTAGGCGTAAGCTATACTTCAAGCAGCAGCGGCGATGTTGATGTAGATGACGGTGATGCAGACGAAACAACCGAAGAGGAAACAGAGGAAACAACCGAAGAAACAACCGAAGATGAATCTGAAACCACCACAACAACTCCCGTTTCCGGCGGCGATTATGTTTGGAACTATACCTCCGGCGTAAACACATTAAACGCAGCAGTCACAGCTAATGACTGGGCAGATGTTGTAGACGTAACATATAACGGAGAAACCTTAACAAAGGCTAAGAAGATGGAATCTTCAACCTCCATTAAGTTTACTACAGGCGCAGACGGCGTTTTAACACTTGTTACATATTCAACAAAGACCGAGCCTACAATCAAAATTGACGGAACTGCCGTAAGCGTTTCTGCAAACGGAGCGACAACCTTCGACCTTGCCGCAGGCAGCCACACCATAACTAAGGGCACCGCTTCAACCTACCTCTATTATATAGGCGTAACAATTGAAGGCAGCGGCGATGACAGCAGCACAACCACTACCGAAACACCTTCAGAAACTACAACAGAGGCAGCTAAGGAAGATGTAGAGATTTCAACTGTTGAATTCGAAACAACTCTTAACAGCGATACAAGCAAAAACCCCGATGAGGGCGAAATTTATTACACAGACAACGGTGACGGAACCTACCTTATTTATGACCAGAACACAAACAGAACAGGTTATCTTAACTTCAGCTTTGACTCTGTTTCATCCGGCAAGGTAAGCATCAGCGGAATTATTTTACCTTCGGTTACTGCCAACAGCTGGACACTTGTTCAGGTTCACGGAACAAAGACTGTTGACGGTGTTGAAACTGCAGGCGAAGTATTCGGCATAAGAACAAACAGCGGAACCTACGGCTTAAGAGTAGCAGGAGGCAGCACTATAACAGCTACATCCGCTTCAATTGCAGCAGACACAGAAGCAAGCTATGAGTTTATAATCGACTTTGACGCAGAAACCGTTGAGCTTATCGTTGACGGCTCATCAACAGGCGAAATAAGCTTTGCAGACGCAGGTATTGTATCGGCTTCTTCAATTAAGTTTGTAACCGCTACAGGCACAAGAAACTTAACACTTTCAACACCTGTTGTTGCAGTTTACACAGATGAGGAAGAAAGCTCCGAAGCTACAAGCGAAGCAACTACCGAATCTACTACCGAAACCACAACAGAAACTCCTGTTGAATCCACAACAGAGGCTCCTGTTTCTTCAGACGCTGGAGACATTGACGGAAACGGAAAGCTTACAGCCAACGACGCAGCGGCTCTTCTCCAATATGTAATTTCAGGAAACACTTCCGCTAATGCTCAGTGGAGTGTAGACGCAAACACCGCAGACGTTGACGGAAACGGAACCATCGATGCAAGCGACGCAGCTAAGATACTTAAGAAGGTTCTTAACGCAAGCTACAGCTATACATCGTAATTCAAAACTGTAATACAAACAATTCTCAATTAAAAATTCACCCCCGACCGACCCTCGGGGGTGTCTTTATGAAAGGAAATAACAAGAAATGGACGAAAAAATAAAGGCAAAAACAGAGCTTCAAAAAATGATAACAGGTGAAATGTATTACCCCGGTGATGAGGAGCTTACAAAAATAAGAGAAAAGGCTCACAGGCTTTCACAGGACTATAACAACACCTATGAGGAGGAATATGAAAAAAGGGAAAAAATCTTAAAGGAGCTTTTGCCCAACATGGGCGAGGGAACCTATCTTCAGGGTCCCGTAAGCTTTGACTACGGCGTTTTTACAACCTTCGGTAAGAACTGCTATGCCAACTTTAACCTGACCGTCCTTGACTGCTGCCCTGTTAATATAGGGGATAATGTGCTTTTCGGACCTAACTGCACAATTGCCACAGCCCTTCACCCCTTCCTTGCGGAAGAAAGAGCTGAGGTTATAGAGTTTGCAAAGCCGGTTGTTATAGAAAATGACTGCTGGATTGCATCAAACGTGGTTATATGCGCCGGTGTTAAAATAGGAAAGGGGTCGGTTATAGGGGCAGGCAGTGTGGTCACAAGAGATGTTCCCCCAAACAGCCTTGCAGCAGGAAACCCCTGTCGGGTTATAAGAACACTGACCGAAAAGGATGCTATGCTGAAGAAATAAAAAAAGACTGACCAAGAGGATAACTCTTCACCTCTCAGTCAGCTTCGCTGACAGCTCCCCTCAAGGGGAGCCCTTTTTATTTGCCAGCAGTGTTACAACACCGTTATATCAATCTCAGCCCAAACGGCTTCATTTTTTTCAACAACGGTGTCCTCAGCCCAGCTTTTAATTTGATCCTTATAAATTTCGTCTTTTTTCTCTTTAATATAGGTTTCTCTTAAGCTGCTTTCCAAAGACGCCCTGGGAGTTTTGTCATCGGGGTTTTCAGCCTGATAATCATCTACATATGCGCTGAAATCCGCTTCGCTTAAAAGAAATGTTTTGGTAACAGACTCCATAACCTTTTGATGAAGAATAATTTCCTCCATAATTTCCTCAGTCTGCTCCTGAGTTAAGCCTACGGAAGCCACATAATCGGCGTTCATTTTTTCAAGGGCTTCCTCCGCAAGGCTCTTTGCCTCTGCTTTATCCTCATCGGTAAGAGAAACCCCTATATCATCTGCATTTTTACAGGCCGTTTTAACATAAATTATTGAGTTATAGGCGTTTTCCTTTGCTACATCTGCGGCAGGGGTTCCGTTAAAGTCCGTTTCCCAAATATCGGTGCCCCCTGTCTGTTCAAAGGTAGCCTTTTGCTCATAGAGATAGACGGAAAACTCCCCTACGGAAATTTTTTCTCCGTCAATTGTCATGGCATAGCTTCCGTCCTCCTCAAAGGAAAACAAAGAACAGCCCGTAACCAACAGAGATAATATTAAAGCAAAGCATAAAAAAAGTTTTTTCATTATTTATAACCTCTGATAAGAAAGCTTAGGAATATCCACACTTTCCCGAAAAGTTTTTAGGATATTGTTATACCATTATTATAAACTATAATCCTTATAAGTCAAATTACTTTTTTATTGTTTATGTTACTGAGAGATTACTTTTGTGTTACAGCTTGGTTACTGTGTTTCTTTGAAAACAGGAAGTTCATAATACCCATCGAGCAGATTATGACATACCCCAAAAAGCTGTATAAATCGGGGGTTTGGCTCAAAACAAAATAGCCTAAAACCGCCGAAAATATAATTTGGGTATAGTCATAAACAGAAATTTCTCTTGCCGGAGCATAGGTATAGGCGTAGGTTATGCAGAACTGTCCACCTGTAGCTGAAAGCCCTGCGAAAAGCAGAAGAATTATCTGCACAAGGCTCATAGGCACGTAAGACGCTATGGCAAAGGGCAGGCAGAAAAGACAGGAAAAAGCCGAAAATACAAAGACTATAACTCCCCCCGGGACGCCCCTGCTGCCTAAATGCCTTACGGCGGTATACGCCGCACCGGCGCCCATACCGCCGATGAAGCCTATAATATAGGGGAAAACCTGTTCTATTTCAAGGCTCGGCTTAATTATAAACAGACTGCCTATAAACGCCCCTATTACCGCAATCATCTGCCAGGGGCGAACCCTTTCCTTTAAGAATATGGCAGAAAAAATTACGGCAAAGAACGGCGAAAGCTTATTAAGCATTGATGCGTCCGTCAAAATCATATGGTCAATGGCATAAAAATTTGACAAAATGCCTATTGTGCCGAAAACGGAGCGTATAAGAAGAAATTTTACGTTGCCCTTTACGGGTGACAGGTCTGTTTTGTTTTTCATAAGCACTGCCAAGGCAAAAAACAAGGCAACGAAATTTCTGAAAAAGCTTTTTTGTATTGAGGGCAAGTCCCCCGAAAGCCTTACAAACATATTCATAAGGGCAAAAAAGAATGCGGAGCATATTATTAAAATTATGCCCTTTGTTTTTTTAGACATAAATATCACTTTCCTTAGTATTTACATTTATATATTCAACAAGCAAGCATTTTTGCGAGAAGCTTTACATCTGTTCGGGTGCTTTGATTCCCAAGAGATACAGTCCCGACTTAATGGCTGTTTTTGCCGCCCAAACCAAAGAAAGACGGGCATTTCTTGCGGCTCCCTCACTGCCTAAAACGGAGTTGTCTCTGTAGAAGCGGTTGAAGGAGCGGCAAATTTCTATAAGCTGGCGTGAAATTATATAAGGCTCATATTTTTCCGCAGCCTCTGAAATCTTACCGGGCAGATCACCCAAAGCCTTTATAAGCGCCTGAGACGAGGTGTCTGAAATCTCGGAATAGTCAACCTTTTCGGTCGGCTTTTCAAATTCCGCTTTTTTAAGAAGTGAACAGGCTCTTGCGTGGGTATATTGAACATAAGGCCCTGTTTCACCCTCAAAATTCAAAATCTTGTTCCAGTCAAAGGCAATATTCTTAATTCTGCCGTTATACATATTGTCGAAAATAACGGCTCCTATGCCTACGTCGGAAGCCACCTGATCCTTATTTTCAAGGTCGGGGTTTTTCTCTTCTATAATCGCCTTTGTTTTTGAAATTGCTTCCTGAAGAACATCCTCCATAAGCACAACATTGCCTGTTCTTGTGGAAAGCTTTCCGGCATTGCCCAGGCTTACCAAGCCGAAGGGAACATGAACAAGCTCGTCCTTTGCCCAGTCATAGCCCAAAAGCTCCAAAACCTTAAACCACTGCGCAAAGTGAAGATTTTGGTCAATGGCTGTTACATAAATACACTTTGAAAAGTCATAGGTCTTTTTTCTGTAAAGTGCGGCTGTTATGTCTCGTGTGGGGTAAAGGGTTCCGCCGTCTCGGCGCAGAATAAGACAAGGGGGCATTTTATAATCCGACAGGTCAACAATCATAGCCCCGTCGCTTTCCTTCAATATGCCCTTTGACTTGATTTCTTCAACTACCGCAGGCATTTTATCGTTATAAAAGCTTTCTCCCGTACAGGCATCAAATGTAATATCAAGCATATCGTAAACACGCTGAAATTCACGCATTGAAATATCAACGAACCACTTCCAAAGAGAAAGAGCCTCTTCGTCGCCCCTCTGCATTTTAACCAAATTTTCTCTTGCTTCGTCGTTAAGCTCTGGGTGCTTCTCAGCTTCACTGTGGAAGAGAACATAAAGGCGGTTAAGCTCGCTTATGCCCTTTTCTTCAACGTCCTCTTTTTTGCCCCAACGGGTATAGGCGGAAATAAGCTTTCCGAACTGGGTTCCCCAGTCACCTAAATGGTTTATGCCCACTGTTTTCCAGCCCAGTGTGTCATAAATTCGGCAGATTGAGTTTCCTATAACGGTTGAACGAAGGTGACCGATATGAAATGGCTTAGCTATATTGGGTGAGGAATAGTCAACAACAGCAGTTTTGCCCCTGCCCTCTTCCGACTTTATATAGTCCTCTCCCTCTGAAAGAATTTTGTCTAAAACCGCTGAGCCTATAGCCGACTTGTTTACGAAAAAGTTAAGATAGCCCCCAACAATTTCGATTTTTTCTATAAAGTCGGGCTTTTCTATTTTTGAAGAAATTTCAGACGCAATTACGGGGGGAGCCTTTCTCAAAGCCTTTGAAAGCTTAAAACAGGGGTAGGCAAAATCACCCATTGCCGCCTTGGGAATTTCTATGCCCGAAAATATTGTTTCAACAGGCTGTTCCGCCGCCTGTGCTATAAGCTCTGCAATTTTTTGTTTAAAATCCATATTAGTTTCCTCCTGAGTTTTATAAAAAAAGTTTGATAGCTTTGGGAATGTTTTCTATTGTTAAGGGAAGGCTGTCTCCAACCTCGCCGTCAATGTCGGTAGATGTTTTACCGCCAAAGCATTCTATTTTGGCACTTTTGTCTTTAAAATGAAGTATATTTTTGTTTTTGGGAAGCTCCCCTTTGAAATATTGTATCAAAAGCTTAGGCACCTCAAGTACGTCGCAGTCTCTGAAAAACAAAAAGTCCAACTGTCCGTCCTGCATATCCGCCGCCGGGGTCAGATTTTTAATTCCTCCCGTACCCGATGAATTGAGAGCCAAAAACAAAACCGCCTTTTCACGGAAAACCTCTCCCTCCGAATTTGTAATTTTAAGCTCCAAAGGAGTATATTCCGTAATCTGCCGAACAGCCTCTATATAATAGGCAAGTCTGCCTATATTGGCTTTTAAATTGTTGTCAATAATTGAGCTTATGTCGGAAAAAAGCCCTCCGGCACAGACGTTTATAAAATATTTGGTGCCTGCTTTCCCTACATCTAAGGGAACAGTTCTGTTTTCACCTATTATTTTGCAGATTTCCTCGGGGTTTTGGGGAAGGTCTAAAAAAGAAGCAAAATCGTTGGCAGTACCTGAAGGAAAAACAGCTAAGGGAATATGGTTTAAGCCCTTGTTCATAATGTGGTTAAGAACAATATTTATCGTTCCGTCTCCTCCGGCAGCGGCAAAAGCCGAAAACTCACTGCCGAAGGCTTCCGAAAGGGGCAGACTGCCGCCTATTCGAAAAGGACAGACCTCATATCCCGAATTTTGCAAAAGACCTATTATAAGGTCTAAATTTTCGCCGAAGGTTCGGCTGCCCGAATATGGATTGTAAATCAGTCTCAGCTTTTTCATACTTTTTCCTGCCTTCCTTTTTCATATGCCTATTATAACCCTGTTTGCCTTTGTTTTCAAGTCTAAATAAAATAAATTACGGGCTGAACCCGTTCAAAAAAACGGCGTACAGGTTTTAAAGAGCCCATACGCCGCTATGCTTTTTATTATATTTTAATCTTCTCTTCTGGGAGTTCTCTTACGGGGCTTAAAGTCTCCTCTTGGTCTTTCGGGTCTTTCCTTATAGCCCTCGGGCTTAGGAAGGCACGCCTTTCTTGAAAGGTTAATTCTGCCCTGATCGTCTATTTCCTTAACCATTACGTTTACATAGTCGCCCTCTTTAAGAACGTCCTCTGCCTTTTCAACGTATTTATAGTCAAGATCCTTCATTCTTATAAGCCCTTCCTTATCGGGAGCAATTTCAACAAAAACGCCGAAGCTCATAATTTTTGTTACCTTACCCTCGAAGAAAGCGCCGGGCTCGGGGTCTGTTACTATAGCCAAAATCATGCTGATAGCCTTTCCGATAGCCTCAGAGCTTTTTGAAGAAACATAAACCTTTCCGTCGTCCTCAGTGTCGATTTTATCAACGCCCGATTCCTCGATAATACGGTTGATTGTCTTGCCCTTTGAGCCTACAACCTCGCCGATTCTTGAGGGGTCAATCTGAACAAATTCAATCTTGGGAGCATATTCTGAAATATGGTCTCTGACCTCGGGGATAGCCTTAAGCATAACCTCGTCAAGTATATAAAGTCTTGCTTCGTGACATCTCTTTAATGCGCCCATAATAATTTCAGGTGTAAGACCGTGGATTTTAATATCCATCTGAATTGCTGTAATACCCTTGTGAGTACCGGCAACCTTAAAGTCCATATCGCCGAAGAAGTCCTCAAGACCCTGAATATCAGTTAAAAGAACAAAGTCGTCGTCTGTTTCGCCTGTAACAAGACCGCAGCTTATACCTGCAACGGGAGCCTTAATAGGTACGCCGGCAGCCATAAGAGAAAGAGTTGAACCGCAGACTGAGCCCTGTGATGTAGAGCCGTTTGAGCTTACAACCTCGGAAACAAGTCTTATTGCATAGGGGAATTCCTCTTCAGAGGGAATTACCGGAAGGAGCGCTCTTTCCGCAAGGGCGCCGTGACCGATTTCACGTCTGCCGGGGCTTCTTGAAGGACGTGTTTCACCGACTGAATAGCTGGGGAAGTTATAGTGGTGCATATATCTCTTGCTTGTTTCGTCCTCGTCAAGACCGTCAATTCTCTGACCGTCGCCCACAGTGCCTAAGGTGGTTATTGTAAGAACCTGTGTCTGACCTCTCTTGAAAAGACCTGAGCCGTGAACTCTGGGAATAACGTCAACCTCAGCTGAAAGAGGACGAATTTCGTCAAGCTTTCTGCCGTCGGGACGCTTGTGGTCCTTAAGGATCATTCTTCTGACAGTTTCCTTTTCGAATTTATAAATTGCTTCGTCAATGTCTGCGCAGTATTTAGCTTCGTCATCGCCGCAGAAGCTTTCCTTAAGGGCTTCGATTGTTTCGGCTGTTATGGCTGAAATCTGCTCGTCTCTGTCCTGCTTAAGCTCAGCAAAAACAGCTGTTTCCATTCTTTCGTCTGTAATAAAGCTCTTGATTGCTTCATAAAGACTGCTGTCAACAACGTGTTCTTCATATGAGTGCTTGGGCTTTCCTATTTTATCCTGAAGATCCTTTATAAATGAAGCGATTTTAACGTTCTCCTTGTGACCGAACATAATAGCTTCATACATTTCTTCATCTGTAATTTCCTGAGCGCCTGCTTCAATCATCATAACCCTGTCGGTTGTTGAAGCAACTGTAAGAGTAAGTCTTGACTTTGCTCTCTGCTCTCTGTTGGGGTTAATGATATATTCTCCGTCAACCATACCTACGTTTACTGCTCCTGTAGGGCCTTGGAAGGGTATATCGGAAATAGAAAGAGCAACTGAAGCGCCTACCATAGCGCAAACCTCAGGACTGTTTTCCTGATCTACGGAAAGAACTGTTGCGTTAATGCAGACATCGTTTCTGTAGTCCTTGGGGAAAAGAGGTCTGATAGGTCTGTCGATAACTCTTGATGTTAAAATAGCGTGTTCGGAAGGTCTGCCTTCTCTTTTGTTGAAGCCTCCGGGGATTTTCCCTGCGGCATACATTTTTTCTTCATAGTCAATGCTTAATGGGAAGAAGTCGATGCCGTCTCTGGGCTTTTCGGAAGCGGTTGCTGTAACGAGGACTGTTGTGTCGCCGTATCTGACGATAACAGCTCCTCCTGCAAGCTCCGCAACTCTGCCTATTTCAAAGGACATATCTCTTCCGCCTATTTCAAGTGAATAAGTCTGAAACATAAAAATCTCCTTTCAAGCTTAAGCAGATTTTGCCTTCGAAATATTTACTCGTTTCAAAAAGCGGCATTTTAATCTGACCCACTTTCTCAAACGAATAAATAGACTTTTTTATCTCCGCATAAAAAAGCTCAAAGCGCAAAGTCTGCTTAAAAATAACGGGGGCAAAGCCAACCGACCCTGCCCCGTTTTAATGTTAAACAGTTATTATTTTCTCAAGCCAAGCTCGGCAATAAGGTTACGATATTTAACAATGTCTTTTCTCTTAATGTAGTTAAGAAGTCCTTTTCTCTGACCTACCATTTTAAGAAGACCTCTTCTTGAGTGGTGATCCTTCTTATGAACCTTAAGATGTTCTGTTAAGTGGTTAATTCTCTCTGTTAAAAGAGCAACCTGAACCTCGGGCGAACCTGTGTCTGCTTCGTTTCTGCCGAATTTAGCGGCAATAGCTTTCTTGTCAATCATTTTAAATTCCTCCTGAAAAATTTTTAATCCCCCGATACTGCGAGACGGCCGGAGATTCCAACCCCATAGTACGGGATAAACTCGTCAACAACAGTCAACTTGATTATTATATCACGCCTTTTTCCCGATTTCAAGCCCTAAATCATAAAATATAAATTTTTTTACTGCATGTGATAAGGAAAGAAGCCCCTGCCGATAAAACAGAGGGGCTTCTTTGATTAAGCATTAATTAATAAAAGTAGAAGTCAATATCAGTCGATAAGTCTTGCTTCAAGAGCTTCCTTGTCGGCTTCATAGCCGGGCTTGCCTAAAAGGGCAAACATATTCTTCTTATATGATTCAACGCCGGGCTGGTCGAAGGGGTTAACTGCTAAAAGATAGCCGCTGATTGCAAGAGCCTTTTCGAAGAAGTAAACGATTTCGCCGAAGCTGTAAGCACTTGTATCCTCGATTTCGATAACCATTGTGGGAACGCCGCCGTCGATATGAGCAAGATATGTGCCTGCGTATGCCTTAGAGTTTACATACTGCATAGTCTTGCCTGCTACGAAGTTAAGACCGTCGATGTTTTCTTCATCAAAGAGAATTTCAAGATCCTTCTTGGAGTTCTTAACCCAGAGAACCGTTTCGAACATATTTCTTGTTCCGTCCTGAATGAACTGACCGATTGAGTGAAGGTCTGTTGAGAAGTTAGCTGAAACAGGGAAGGTACCCTTCTGATCCTTGCCTTCTGACTCTGCGAAAAGCTGCTTATACCATTCGCCGAACATTGTGAGGCAGGGCTCGTAGTTAGCAAGAATTTCAATAACCTTGCCCTTCTTGTTAAGAAGTGCTCTTGTAATGGCATATTTAGCACAGTCATTGTCAAGGCCCTTATACTTAGCTGCTGCGTCTGCTGCGCCCTTCATAACTGCGTCAATGTCGATGCCTGCTGCTGCCATAAGAACAAGACCTACGGGAGTAAGTACTGAGAAACGTCCGCCTACGTCATCGGGAATAACGAATGTCTGATAGCCTTCCTTATCAGAGAAGTTCTTAAGGGCTCCTCTTGCTTTGTCTGTTGTAGCGTAAATTCTCTTAACAGCCTCTTCCTTGCCATACTTATCCTCAAGAAGCTTCTTGAAAATTCTGAAAGCGATAGCAGGCTCTGTTGTTGTTCCGGACTTGGAGATTACGTTGATTGAGAAGTCTCTTCCGTCAATCATTTCCATAATGTCGGTGAGATATTCTGAGCTGATGTTGTTGCCTACGAAGTAAACATCGGGGAGACCGGGGTGCTTTTTGCTGTTGTAGAACATGCCGTTGATGAAATCAAGGGCTGCTCTGCCGCCTAAATAAGAACCGCCGATACCGATAACAATAAGAACCTCGCTGTCGGACTGAATTTTCTTTCCGGCTGCCTTAATTCTTTCAAATTCTTCCTTGTCATAATTAACGGGAAGGTCTACCCAGCCCAAAAAGTCGTTGCCTGCGCCCTCTTTTGAATATACAAGGCTGTCGGCAAGCTTTGCCATAGGTTCAATCTTTGCATACTCTTCGTCTCTTACAAAATTTTTAACACCTGCTAATTTGAGTTTAATTGACATTTTTTATACCTCCGTATTATTTTTTAATGCTGTTTGGCACATATGCATAACGCATAGTATACCCTTTCTTCCATTCTATCACATTTCAAACAAGATTTCCATATGTTTTTGAATTTTTTTTGTAAGATTTTTTGAAAAAATTATACGTAAGCTGCTGACAGATGTGTTTAATGAAAAGAAAAGCAACGAAAAAAGGCTCCTCAGGGTGGAGAAGCCTTTTTCCAATAAAGAGAAGGTATTTTTATGGGGTTTTACAGTTTAAACATATTGGGGGATGTCATAAACTGTGTGTGAAAATGTTTAAGAGTTTTCACAGTTATTATTATATCAGATTTCAAGAATACGTGTGACCTAAGATTAACAAAATTTTTATTTAATTTTGGCTATGTTGCACAACCGCCGAAATTCGTGTAGGTGTTTTGCACAAACAAAGTCAAATTCAAAGCTTATTTTTTGACGGCTAAATTTTGACACCTTATTCCTTAACAACAATAGAAACGGGATTGTTTTCGGGAGGAAGGCTTAATGTCATTTCTTCGCCGTATTCTACGGTGATTTTTGTCCCTTCCGTCAATGCTTCCAAGCCTAATGCATTTCCGTCGCTGTCGGTTATTGCCGTTTCCTCGCTTATGATAAGAACAACCTCTCCACGCTCACTGTCATTTATGACTATTTCGTTTTCGGAAACGGAAGCTATAACTCCTTCACCCACTGCCGTCTCGGAAGAGGCTTCCGGCTGTTCCTCTTCATTATAAATTGTAATTATGTTGTAAGCGGTTTCCGTTTTGACAATGTCATAGCCTAAAAGGCTTTCAAAGGTATCAACGGGTATGTATGTCACACCGTTCTCTAAAATCGGCTCGCCGTCATAGGCTATAGGGGCTGTTTTGGCAAATGTGTAGCCGTTTACGCCTATTGAAAATGTTATGTAAAGAGGTCCGCCGTTTGAAATAATGACGGTTTTGGTTTCCCCCTGCCATTCCACATTAAGCCCCATAGCTTCAGCCACTGCTCTCACAGGCATATAGTCCATATCGTTATAAACGATTACGCCGCTGTTTTCTATTTCACTGTAGTCAAGCTCCATGTGCTTTGCTTCCGCTGCGCTGACACTTGCCGACATCAAAGCGGCAAATACTGCCCCTAATATCAGTTTTCTTTTCATTTCAGTCATCTCCTTTTTTCATTGCCCCATTAATGGGGTGGTACTGATATAATACTATATTGAAGAATAAAAGTCAATGCATTTGCTCGGCAGACTTTCGGAAGCCGACAAGCCTCCCCTTGAGGGGAGGTGGCAGCCATGCTGATTTTTGTAAAAATCAGTGTGGCTGACGAAGAGGTGGGGCAGTCTCAATTTTCATTAAACTGCTTTTTGCTGCCTTACATCACAACAGCCCCTAAGTCTCATAATCCTCCAAAATTTTTACAAGCGCTTCATCACCGTAAAAATCTATGCCTGTTTCAAGCCTTTTTCTTTCGTCCTCGGGCAGAGACTCCACAGGTGTAGATGTGACCTGTTTAACGGTTTTTTCTTCATATTCGTTTTTTCGATAAACAGCCACATTTCCCTCATATTCTCCCAAAACATAATGCTTGGGTGAATAGGCGTTAAGCACCTTTGCAAGAACCACCTCATCGGAGCTGAACTCCTTAATCTGCCAGCCGTCAAAAATTTCCTTAAATTCACTTAGGGTTAAGCCCTGCCAGTTTTTAGGTGCTCTTGTTTCGCTTGTTTCCTTATGACCGCCCAAATATATATATTCATAGGTTATTTTGGTTGAAGAGCCTATAGCCTCCGCCGGAGCAGAAGCCGCTTCTTCAATAACTGCCTTAAGAGCCTTATTTTCGGCGGCTATGGTTTTGGGGTCGGGAGTAAGAAAAAAATAGCCCGAAAGCATACCGAGGGTAATTAAAGAAGCAATCAGTAAGGCTATCAGGCATATTCTGTATTTTGTCATAATAACCACCTCACAATCGGTAAAATTTAGATTAATCATTGTTTTTATGGTTATTATTGACATTAATGTTTTCTTTTATTCCTGTATTTTGAAAAATTGCGGCAGTTCCGCCGGATAATTCGCAAAAGTTACGTTTTGCGAATTATCCGTATATTTCCGCATCCGTATAATATTCACTGTTTACAAGCTCATCAAGATAATCTATTTGAGTAATCATTTTAGGCGCCAAAATCACCGAAGGAATTTCCTCCTCGCCGTTCATAATTGTTTCTTCGGAAAAATCCGAAACATCTTCTCCGCTTGTTAAATATACGGCGGCTTTTGTGCAGATTTTAGCTTCTTCCCTTGTGTTTTTAAAGGAGGTCATTGAAAGAAAGCCCTTTTCAAAATCTCTGACAGATGAGGGTTCTCCGTTTGCCCCTGTAATTATGGGAAATTTGTCTAATGTATAGCCCTGTGAAAAGAAGTGAACCGTTGAGCCGCTGGCAATATAATCCGCTCCCGTAATTAATACATCAAGGTCTTGATCAAGATAATATCCCGAAAGTATGCGGTTAAGGTCGTTATAGGCTGCTACGGCATTTTCCGAGGTGGTTGTGCAGGCGTCAAAGTCCGTTCTGCCTGAGCGGCACACAAGGGTTCCGTCATCGAAATATTCCGAAAGAAGGTTCATAACCCCGGTATAGAGATCTTCAGCCAAAGGGTCGGTTTTTCCGAAAAGCATTTCAACAGTAACATCCTGTGCGGCTTCAAGCTCCATTTCACTTATAACATAATCCGCAATAAGCTCCCCTGCCTTAACATTGTCAAAGCCTACGTAAATATCAGAGGGAGAAGCCCCTTCAAGAGGAACCTCAATGTTTATAAGAGGTATTTCCGCAGCGGTCACCTCTGTAAAGTCAAGCCCTGTTTTCGCAGCGGGGTAGATTATGAGACAGCTTATATCCTGAGAAAGAAGCTCCGAAATCTGCTGCTGCTGAACAGACTGATCATTAGCCGCATATTTAAGAATTACGTTGAAGCCCTTTCTCCAAAGCCTGTTTGTAAGCTCTTTTGCAAGCTTTTTTGTATATTCTGTTTCTGAGGGAAGGCTGACCCCTACGTTGAGCCTGTCCTCATCGGCTATATCCGCAAGCTCATCATCGTCATAGCCGTCATCGGCTTCTTCCGCAGCAGCTTCCTCGGAAGGCTCATCTTCAGAGCCGCCATTTCCGCAGGCGGTAAATATAACTAATGCCGCCGCTGCAAAAAGCAGCAGTGTAAAAAATTTTCGTTTCATAAAAATACCTCTCTTTATATCATTTTTCGAATTATTTATTAACAGTTTGCTATGGAAATGTCGTAGCCCAAAGGCTCCCCTTGAGGGGAGCTGTCAGCAACGCTGATTTTTGAAAAAAATCAGTGCAGCTGACTGAGAGGTGAAACGTTTCCATTTGTATTTCTCAATTTTTAACCGATGCTCTATTATTCCAATGCGTTTATATACTCTAAAAGCTCTCTTGCCATGGGTACAGCTCTGCTGCCGCTGCCTGCGTATTCAAGCATAACAGTTACGGCGTATTTCGGGCTTTCATAGGGGGCGAAGCAGGTAAACCAAATGTGGTCGCTGTCAGTGCCGTTTTCCGCTGTACCTGTTTTCCCTGCAATTGCGATTTGGTCGGAGGCTGCTGCGGTGGCTGTTCCGCTTGTGACAACAGAGCGCATAAGCTCACGTATTTTTGCCGAGGTCTCCTCAGACATTACCGTTCCCCTTGTTTCAGGCGAAAATGTCTTTATAATACTGCCGCTTGGGCTTTTAATTCCCTCGGCGATTTGGGGAGTATACATTGTTCCGCCGTTTGCCGCAGCTGCGGTTATCATATTTATGTCTAAGGGAGTAACCATTGTCTTTCCCTGACCTATGGCGGTGTCTATAAGCTCAGAATTGTCAGAGTCCTCGGTCAGGCTGAAAATGCTGGTGGAATGCTCCAAAGCAAAACCGTTGTCACTGTTAAAGCCTAAGCTTAAGGCCTGGGTCAAAAGCCTTGACGTTCCCAAATTTAAAGAGGCTTGGGCAAAATAGCCGTTGCAGGACTGACTGAAAGCCGAAGTCAGGTCAACAGAGCCGTGAACGTTTGCGTTATAACAGCGGAGAACCTTGTTTCCGAAGTGGTTTGTACCCTCGCAGTAAAAGGTCATATCCTCCTGATTTGTGTCTATCAACAGCTGGGCTACGGCAATTTTAAAAACCGACCCGGGGGGATAAAGCCCCTGTGAAGCCCTGTTTAAAAGAGGAGTGTTTTCCTCGTCTGTTGTGAGATACTCCCAGTTTTCGGCTACTGTTTCAGGGTTATAGTTGGGGTATGAAACCATTGCCTTAATCTTTCCCGTGTTTACCTCTGAAACGATTATTGAGCCGTTTCTTTCCCCCAAAAGCTCAAAGGCTTTTTCCTGTATTCTGTGATCAACGGAAAGAACAATAGAATTGCCCTCTAAAACATAGCCGTCTTTTAAGGGGGCAAAAAGATCGTTTTCTGAGTGGTAGCCGTCCGAAACAATGTTGTCAAGGCTTGCGTTGGGGTTATTTTCAATATTGTTGTAAATATCCTTTATTTCCGCATCTATTTCGGAATCGGTTGTTTCCTCCGTTGTTTCTTCCGTTGTCTCCTCAGACGTTTCTTCCGTTTCCGTTTCGTCAAATATGTCTATGGCAGATCCCGAAGCCGTATCATCGTAAAAATCGTCAAAGTCCGTATAGGGCAGCTCCCCTGTAGCATAAACCTCTGTTTCAAAGGGGTTAAAGCCTGTCAGAGAAAACACTCCCTTTTTAAAAACCTTGTTTGTAAGAATGTATAAAAACCTTTGAAGGGTTTCGTTGTGAAGGGTTAAAAGCTCAGCGTTGTAAGCACTTTCGACAGCTGTCTTTCCGCTGGCAGTGTAGCCTGTTATGTGGCAGTACATTCTGGGGTAGTTGTAAACTCTTTCATATGACCCCTCGTCATTCAGTGTGCTTTCCGCAATAACCACTCCGTTTATATCCTCAATATTTCCTCTTTTTATGGAAGCCTCTTTAGCCGAAAGTCGGAGATTATAGGGGTTGTTTACGATTTCGGGGGCACGCACCACTGTAAAATAGCCCAAATATATAATAAGTGCGGCGAACATAGCGAATAAAACCCAAAATGTCTTTTTTATATTGTTGTTCATTGCTTTTCACCCCTTACTCTGTTTTTAAGCGGTCCGCTTTCCTCCGCAGGGGCGGTTCTTCTTTTTCTTCTGCGGCGTTTGGGCAATTCACCGGGAGAAAGCTTGTTTTCCGACTCCGAATTTTTGGGGACATAAATAAACAGAATTATGCCCATAATCAAAGAACACATAACCACCGAGGTTCCGCCGTAGCTTACGAAAGGAAGAGTAACGCCGGTCATAGGTATGAACTTTGTGGTTCCGCCGATAATAAGGAAGGTTTGGAAGCATATAAGCCCGGTCAGTCCCGATGCCAAAAGAGCGTTGAACTTATAGGGTGTGTTCAGTGCACTTCTGACACCGCAGTAAAAAAGGGTTAGGTAAGTAAAAATTATAAACACTGCGAAAATTACGCCGAATTCCTCACATATAGCCGAGAAAATAAAGTCTGTTTCCACAATGGGTATTGAGGTGGCGTAGCCCTTTCCCAAGCCGCTGCCCCAAAGACCGCCGCTGCCGATTGCAAAAAGTGACTGGGCAATCTGATAGGTTGTGTTTGAAATGTCGCTGAAGGGGTCAAGCCAAGCCGCAACTCTCACCTGAATGTGTGAAAAAAGCTTATAGGCTATACAGGCGCCTACAGCGGCAGCCCCTAAGCTTGAAGCCGTTATGAAAAGACTACCTGTGGCAATGAAAATCATTATAAGCATTGTCATAAAGAAAATCAGAGCAGAGCCTAAGTCCTTCTGAAGAACCAATATTACAACGAAAACGCAGCCCAAAAGCAGCTGCAAAACCGTTTCCTTAAAGGTTTTATCCATACAGAAAACGCTTGCAAAATAAAACACAAACAAAACCTTAACTATTTCGGAGGGCTGAAATGAAAACGAGCCTATGTATATCCAGTTTGTGGCTCCTCTTGTGGTTGTGCCGAAAATAAAGGTTACTATCAGCAGAATAAAGCCCAGCCCCAAATAAAAATATTTGGCTTTTTCCAGATTGTTTATATATTTCAAAACAGGATAAACCAAAAGTATAACCGCCGAACCCAAAAAGAAGCAGAACATTTGCTTAAGAGCTAAATCGGGGTTAAGTCTTTGAAGTATAACAAGGCTTATATCCGTCAGAAAATACATGCAGTTTATGGCTAAGCCGTTTATTTTTCCGTAAACAAGGGCAATTAAAGGGGGCATAAAAATCACAAGAGCAAGTCCCCCCAAAGCCGTTGTCAAATAATCCTTTACGGGTATGTCGGAATTAAAATTAAGGGTGGCATACGCCAAAATGTGAAAAAGGACTATTGTGGTTCGCTGAAGTCTGACGGCGGGGGTGCCTGCGTCAGAAGGGGAGTCTGTGTTTCTTCCTCTCTTTACGAGATAAAGACTCTGCAGCGAGAAAATCAAATTCAATATTATGAAAATGTATTTGGATAAAAATATAAGCAGTTCTGTCATAATGTCTCCCTTTTGCGTCTTAAGGCGTTGCCGCCTTATTTAACCGCTTTTAGGGCTTTGCCCTTTGGTATATTTTTTACTTTCTCTTTTGTTATAAGTGTTTTATAAAAGCTTTTGATAATTTCAACAGTTTCTTCGCAGGTTTCGTCTGTAAAAACAAGCCTGAATGAGGAGGGGTTAAGCCCTGCCGCCTGAGAAGCTGAAAGGGGAACAGGACTTTGAATTTCACAGAAGCATTCCTCACAGTGAGGAACGAGGGGCAAGACAGCCCCGGTTCTGTCCCTTAAAGCGAACTTTTCTTGTGTGCCTTTAAGCCTGCAAAAGCGTCTGCCCTTGTTGTCTCCTAAGAAGTTGCCTATGGGGCAGTGTTCCGTAAGCATAAGGGGCAGTCTGCCGTAGGCTATGACCTCTGTGTTTTCGCTGCACAGAGGCTTAAGCTCCGAGATGGAAAGCTCTGTTGAAAGGGTCACACCGTCATAAAGCTTAAGAAGTGTTTCCACAGTATAGGAGTTAAAAACTCCCAAGGTGTGGTCGCAGATTATTTTCTTGTCTGTTTTAAGTGTTGTAAGATTTCGTGTCAGATAACCTGTTATATTTGTTTTGTCTAAGGTTTTTATTGTGTCCTTAAGGGTTTTCAGTGTATGCTCCCTTGTTATATAGGGAAGTGCAAAATATATTTCGGTGTTTTGCGGAAAATACTTAAGAGCAGTTTTAATTAATTTTTGATTTTCCGAATATATTCGTTTAACAGGCAAGTCCTTTAGGGCTTTAAGCTGATCTTCAGTGGAAACAAAAACCGAAAGGAAGGGTTCCTCTGTGTTGAGCTTAAGAACGGGCTTTTTAGGAAGCTCAGGTGAAGTCCGCCTGTAGACGGTGGTTATTTCCTTTTCCAAAGCGTCACAGGCTTCACGTCTTAAGGCGTTTAAGTCTTTAACGGGTAAATATATATTTTCGTCTGTGTCCGCTGTTATTTTCCTAATTTTAAATGGTGTTGAGCCTGTTTTTTTAAGCCTTGAAAGGATTTCTTCTTTAGTTAAAGGTCGGTTTAAGGCTTCGCAGGGTTCCGCTCCCGTTACCGTTACTGAAGCCTCCGCCACCGTCAGTGTCAGGCTGATGGGTTCGCCGGCTCTTGCTTTAAAATAAGCGGTTATTTCCCTTTTGGGAGAGGCTGTTTTAAGCTCCTTTTCTATGTTATCATTAAGGGTTTTGTCATAGGAAAGTGCAGCCTTATCCCCTTTTCTTCCCTTAATGGGGAAAAAGACTTTTTCGCCGGGTTTTATGGGCTTTGAAACAAAACAGCCCGAATTTTCAGCCGTAATTTCAATTCCGTCACCGGGTATAAGGCTTTCAAAAAACTTTATATAACAGCCCTTTTTTGCTTCGCCTGTTACAATACCGATTTCTCTGCCGCTGTTTTTAACGGAGCTTGAAAGAAGGCTCTTTCCCTTAGGGGTGTTTAGAAGTCCCTCACTGAATGAGCCGCCCCGGCTGAAAACCTGAAGCAGATTTTTTTTATCTTCCGAAGCTATTTCGCTGTTTTTGTGTTCTTCAAGTGCCTTTAATAAATATTTTTTATAGGTTTTGACTGTTTCATAAACATAGGGAGGGGTTTTCATTCTGCCCTCTATTTTGAACGCTTTAACCCCGGCGTTAACAAGATCCCCTAAGCTTTCGGCGCACATTATGTCTTTGGGTGAAAGCAAAGCACCTTCACAACAGGGCTTGTTGTTTTTAATCAGGGTATATTCCATTCGGCAGGGCTGAGCGCAGCAGCCTCTGTTTCCGCTTCTGCCGCCGATAAATGACGAAAAAAGACATCTGCCGGAATAGCTGACGCATAAGGCTCCGTGAACAAAAGCTTCCAAGTCGGGGCTGTCTCCCAAGACATCATAAATTGCCTTTATGTCCGAAAGGCTCAGCTCTCTTGCCAAAATAATTCTGTCAGCTCCCAAAGCCTTTAAGGCGGCGGCACTGTCCGATGAGTGAACGCACATCTGAGTGCTGGCGTTAATTTTTATATCCTTGAAATAATCTTTGAAGGCTTTAAAAATGCCTATGTCGGCGGTTATAAAGGCGTCTGCCCCCAGTTCGTAAAGATATTTCGCCAGTTCAAAAAGCCCTTCTGTTTCCTCGTCCTTATAGAGAGTGTTGAAGGTAATATAAACCTTTACACCCAAAAGGTGACAGCTGTCAACGGCTGTCTTAAGCTCATCTCTGTCAAAGTTGGCTGCGGAGGCTCTGGCGTTATATGCCTTAGCCCCCAAATATACACTGTCGCAGCCTGCGGCAAGGGCGGCTTTTAAGGTTTCCGGGCTTCCGCAGGGCGCAAGAATTTCGTATTTTTTCATTGCTTTTTAACTGCGGTTTCAGTCTCTTGGACATCGGTCTTTAAAACAAGCTGACCGTCTGCTTCTGTTTTTGTAGGAGACTGGCTGCGCAAAACCTCGATTTCGTCCTCCGCTGCCTTAAGCTTTTCCGCAAGGCTCTTGTTTTCCTTCTTTGTACGTCCGTTTTCGCTCTTTATGTCATTAAGCTCCTTCAAAAGGGTTTCTCTGTCTTTGTCCTTGTCCTTGATTTTGCCGTTTTTGTCGGGAACGGGAGGCACCAAGCCTGCATCCGCAATTATATCCTGAAGGCGTTTGATTTCGGACTTTTGAGCTTCCAAAACAGTGTTTGCGGCTTCAAGCTTTTCCTTTTCAGCCAAAATATCCTTTTCAAGCTGATTTTTGTCGGAAACAATGTCCTCCGAACCCTGACGGAGCTTTTCTATAATTTCGTTCTTTTCTTCCGAAAGCTTTTTTTCGTCCTCCAAAGCCTTTTGAAGCTTAGCAATTTTGTCCTGTAAGTCGGCGTTTGCCTTAAGGCTTGAACCGCTTTTCTCAGACTGTTTAAAAAGGTCGTCGGCTATGTTTAAAGCAAGCATTATGGGAAATGAATCCGACAGTCTGGTGACAGTGCTTAGGCCTGCGGTGATTTCCCTGTATTTTCGGTCAACATAACCAGCCACAGTTTTGATATAGTCCTCGCCGTCCTCCGCCGTAAGCTTATAGGTTTTTCCGTTTATAATAACCTCAACAAGTTTCTTTTCTGAATCCAAAACAAATACCCTCCTGTTGTGACACGAATTAATAAAAACTTAATACTTT
>JAJBVU010000223.1 GCA_020859645.1 Eubacterium sp.
TCCTTAAGCTTTGGAGGCATTTAAGTGAAAAATTTTGTAATTAACAACAGAAAGAAAATTTTTGATTTTATAAACAATAACGAAGCCGCTGTGTTTTTCTGCGGAAATCCTGCTTACAAGGTCGGTGACGAATTTTACCCCTTTACGCCTAACAGAAATTTCTACTACCTGACAGGTCTTTCGGAACCGGGTCTTATTCTTATTTTATCAAAATGTGGTGATACTCCCGAAGCAAGGCTTTTCATAAAGCGTCCCGACCCGGAAACCGCTAAATGGACAGGCGCATATTTAACAGACCGGGAATGTGAAAATATAAGCGGAATTAAAGATTTCACCTTCATTGACGAATTTGAAAAATACATCAATGACAAAATCTGCCAAAAGACTATAAATAAAATTTATATTGACTTTGACAAACAGGTCCCCGAAAATGTCTCTGCTTCAATTGATTTTGCTGAAAAAATTATAAGAAACTCCCCTGTTCCTCAAATTTCCGACATCAGCGGCTTTATGGCGTCTCTTCGAGCCGTTAAAACCGATTATGAGGTTGAAAACATAAGAAAAGCAATTCAAATCACCAAAAACGGAATTTATTCTATGATGAAAAATGCCAAGTCCGGAATGTATGAATATGAGCTTGAAGCCTATTTTGATTTTGAGCTTAAACGCAAAGGCGTTTTTGACAGGGCTTTCGCTTCAATAATTGCCGGGGGCAAAAATGCGGCGGTTCTTCACTACAGTGCCAACAACTGCCCTATTGCCGACGGCAGTCTCGTTCTCTGCGATGTAGGTGCGGCGTGGGGCTTTTACAGCGGAGACATTACCAGAACCTTCCCCATTAACGGAAAATTCACAGACAGGCAGAAAGAACTTTACAACATTGTTTTAGAGGGCAATCTTTTAACCCAAGAGATGATTAAACCGGGCATACCCTTCAAAAGCCTTAACGAGAATTTGATTGACTTTTATGCAAAAGCCCTTAAATCAATCGGCTTAATAAGCCTTAAAGAGGACGTTAAAAAATATTACTGGCACAAGGTCAGCCACTTTTTGGGGCTTGAAACCCACGACATAGGCAGAGGCGATGAAGGCGTCATAACCGAGGGTATGGTTTTCACCGTAGAACCGGGGCTTTATATCGCCGACGAAGGCATAGGCATAAGAATTGAGGACGATGTTTTGGTTTCAAAGGACGGCTGTATTTGCCTTTCCGAGGACATAATTAAGAAGCCCGAGGACATTGAGGAATTTATGAAATGATAAGGTATGAAAAGGATTTATATGCCCCTGTGAAGGCTCTTTTCGAAGAGGACGGCTTTGAAGTAAAGGGCGAAGTCAAAGACTGCGACCTTGTGGCTGAGCGTGACGGGGAGCTTGTGATCTGCGAACTGAAGCTGCGGTTTAACCTTAAGCTTGTTTATCAGCTTTTGCGGCGTAAATCCCTCAGCAATACCGTCTACGGCGCTGTGGTTACGCCAAAAAGAGATACCGAGGACATTTTAAGGCTTATAAAAGCCATTGACTGCGGACTTATTTTCGTCTCGGAAAAGACAGAAATAGCTGAGGTTGTCTATAATCCCAGCGGAATGGGCAGCCGAAAAAGTCAAAAGGCGGCAAAGCTTAAAAACGAGTTTCAAAACAGAAGCTTTGACAACGTAGGCGGCTGCAATAATACCCGACTTATGACAGTCTATAAGGAGCAGTCAATCAGACTTTTATGTGCTTTGGAATTAATGGGCGAAGCAAAGCCCTACAAGCTTAAAGAGCTGGGCTTTGACAAAAACGTCAGGGACATACTTTACAACAACTTCTACGGCTGGTTTAAAAATGTAAAGCGAGGGGTTTATACCCTGTCGGAAAAAGGAAAATCAGCTCTTAACAATAAAGAATATGAACGTCAGGTGGAGTTTTTTCGCCGTGAAATGGAGGACAAAAATGTACAGACTATCGAGAAATGACAAGTGCTGGTGCGGAAGCGGACTTAAATATAAACAGTGCCACGAAAAATCGGACGAGCGGATTTTAATGCCCTTAAAGAGAATGGGCTACCCTATTCCCCCTCGCCGTCTCCTTCTTAATAAGGAGCAGGTTCAGGGCATTAAGGAAAGCTCAAAAATCACAGTGGCAATTCTTGACAAGCTTGAAGAAATGGTGAAGCCGGGAATGACCACACAGGAAATTGACGATTTCGTTCATAAATACACTGTTGACAACGGCGGAATCCCCGCTCCCCTTAACTATCAAGGTTTTCCCAAAAGCTGCTGTACTTCTATCAACGATGTAATCGCCCACGGTATTCCCAGTGCCAAAACAAAGCTTAAGGAAGGCGACATTGTCAACATCGACATAACCACAATTTTAAACGGCTACTACTCAGACGCCAGCAGAATGTATTGCGTAGGTCAGGTTTCGGACGAGGCGAAACAGCTTGTGGAGGTCACAAAGGAATGTATGTACGCCGGAATTGACGCAGTAAAGCCCTACCGCCCTGTTTCCGATATAGGCAACGTCATAAACGATATTGCGGATAAATATAACTACGGCGTTGTTCGTGATCTCTGCGGTCACGGTGTGGGAATTAATTTCCACGATGATCCCCTTGTGGAGCACTACCGCCAAAAACGCCCCACTATGATAATGGTTCCGGGAATGGTTTTCACAATCGAGCCTATGATTAACCAGGGCACATGGCGAGGCAGAACCCTTGCGGACAACTGGACATTCATAACACAGGACGGCAGACTTTCGGCTCAGTGGGAACACACTGTTTTGGTAACTGAGGACGGCTGTGAAATTTTGACAAAGTAGGTGTAATTATGAAGCTTGACAAATTTTTGATAAACAGTGAAAACCCCTGCCCTGCTGTTGTAATTTGCCCCGGCGGCGGCTATAACCACCTTTCTAACCACGAAGGCGCAAATGTGGCTGCGGCTCTTAATACATACGGCATAAGCTGCTTTGTTTTGACCTATGACTTTACATTTCCTCAGCCCTTAATGGACATTAAGGCGGCTGTAAGAGAGGTCAGAGCCAATGCGAAAAAATATAACGTCGACCCACACAAAATAGGCGTTATGGGTTTTTCCGCAGGCGCTCACCTTGCGGGGATGCTTTCGGAGCAGTTTGACAAATTCGAAGAAGGCGAAGCCAAAGTTTCAGCCCGTCCCGATTTCTGCTGTCTTTGCTACCCTGTTGTGACACTTTCAAAGCCCTACGGTCATTACGGCTCAAGAATAATGCTTGGCGAACGTCTTGACCTTGCGGAAGAGCTTTCACTTGAAAATTCCGTCCGTGCCGATATGCCGCCTGTTTTTATTTGGCATACCTTTGAGGACAAAAGCGTTCCTGCGGAAAATTCTCTTGAAATGGCTAAAGCCCTTTGGAAAGCCGATGTTGACTGTGAACTGCATATTTTCAGAAAAGGCAGACACGGCTCTGATCTTGCCGAGAACATAGAGGGAACAAAAAACTGGCTGCCCCTGTTTATAGAATTTCTTAAAAACCGTTCTTTTCTGAATTAATGAAAGCCTTTTTTCATATAATAAACCACCCCGTTTTGAGAGTGATTTTTATGGAAAGAATGTATGATATTCGCAAAAAGGAAGTTATTAATATTTTCGATGGAACCCGTCTCGGCTTTGTAAGCGATGTTATTTTAGACGAAACCAACGGAAGGATAAAAAAGCTGATTGTTCCTGCCCCTGCTAAGCTTTTAGGGCTTTATTCAGGCGGAAAGGAATATAAAATCGGCTGGGATGATATTAAGGTTGTGGGAGATGATTTTCTGGTGATAGACGCAGACCCAAACAGCCTTCTTTCAAACTGAAAACATAATAATACTTATGCCCCGGCTTGATTTTAGCTTCGGGGCTTTTTAATATATAATCGTTTTTTTTGAAAATCTGTTGAAAATGATTTTATAATATGAAACATAAGGAGTCTTAACA
>JAJBVU010000281.1 GCA_020859645.1 Eubacterium sp.
ATTCTGAAACAAAACACCAATAAAAATTTAAAAAAGTAAAAATTGGGTATTGACAAATATAAAAAGAGCGTATATAATAATAAATAGGTTAGCAAAGGCTAACCAAAATTTTTAAAGCGTGGTTAGCTTAGTCTAACTGAAAGGAGATTATGTATGTCAAAAATTGCCGTTGTATATTGGACAGGAACGGGAAATACTGAAATTATGGCGAATGCAATCGGCGCAGCTGCCGGAGCAGATGTGTTTGATTTATCTTCATTTTCACCGGACACAGTTTCAGCCTATGAAAAAATCGCTTTCGGCTGCCCGGCTATGGGCGACGAGGTTTTGGAAGAAGGGGAGTTTGAACCTTTCTTTACCGAGGCTGAAGGCAGCTTAGCAGGCAAAAAGGTTGCTCTTTTCGGCTCATACGGCTGGGGCGACGGTCAGTGGATGAGAGACTGGGAGGACAGAGTTAAAGCCGCAGGGGCAGCCCTTTTCTCAAACGGTCTTATTATTAACGGAACCCCCGATGAAGCAGGGGAAGCTGAATGTGCGGATTTCGGAAAAGGCTTTGCAGCCTTTTAAAATAAAAGTATTGTAAGCATAATTTTTTATTATAAGGAGCAAAGCCTATGGAAGAAGCTGTTATTAAAAACTGCGCTCCCGTTTTGGGAGGTCTTAAAACAGGCAGTCTTTTCTGCTGCCGAAAGGATAAAAATACTCTCAAAAAACAGGTTGACAGCCTTAACCGAAAGCTTTCTAAAAAAGGTGTTTCTGTTTTTATCTTAAAAACAACTCCCGATTTTTCTCTTGTTTATGTGTGCAGAAAAACAAAGCTTGAAAAAGACATAGAAGGCTCTGAGGTCAGAAGCTTCCTTCGAAAAATAGGCTATGTTTCATTTACTTTTGAAGCGCTTTTGGAAACGCTTTTCCGCCGCTTCAGTCAGGATTTGACCTTTCCCCATGAGATAGGTTTGTTTCTGGGTTATCCCCTTGAAGATGTTATCGGCTTTATAAAAAATAAAGGCAATAACTTTAAAATCTGCGGTTATTGGAAGGTCTACAATGATGAGAAATATGCTGAAATTCTTTTCGGACGGTTCTCCAAATGCACAGAGGTTTATACCCGCCTCTTTTTGTCCGGCTCAAAAAGAATTGAACAGCTGACCGTTTCCGTTTAACCGCCTGCCCTCCTAAAAAAGTTTTGTCTATTATAGTCAGCAGAAGCCTTAAGGCTGCGACAAGGCTCCCCTTGAGGGGAGCTGTCGGGCAAAGCCCGACTGAGAGGTGTTATATTAGGAGGCTTTCCTAGCCAAGCCCTGCAAAAAAGGTTCACCATATTCGGCGAACCTTTTTTGCTCTCTGCACTGTTTATTTCATTTTTCCCACTTTTTCAATCCATTTTTCAATTGAAGGCTTTGCGGAGTCTACATAGCTGCCCAAAATTGCCAAGCCCTCGGTTACCTTTGCCCCTTTGCAGACACGCTTAATTTCCTTTATCGTGTCCGAAAGTCCGCTGCCCTCGTGGGTGCAGAAGGGGTGTATGATTTTGCCCTCCCAGTTAAAGCTTTCCAAAAATGTATATACTGCCATAGGCATATTTCTCCAATAGCTGGGATAGCCTAAGTAAATTTCATCATATTTATCAATGCTTTTGGGCAGTGACACAAGCTCAGGTCTTACGTTGTTTTTCAGGTCGGTTTTCGCCTGTTCGATACACACAGAATAGGTCGGCGAATAGGAAGTTTTCGTCTCGATTTTAAATAAATCGGCTCCCGTTATTTCCGAAATCATTTTTGCCGCCTTTTCGGTGTTTCCTACATTTATAAAGCGATATTCTCCGCCGAAATAGTTCTCACCGGCTCTTGAAAAATATGCCGTTAAAATTGCCATAGGCATCCTCCTTTAAAGCTTGTTATATTCTTCGTCGCTGACAGGCTCACACCACTCGTTTTTGCAGTTCTCCCCGGGAACCTCAACGGCTATGTGGCTGAACCAGCTGTCCGCCTGCGCTCCATGCCAGTGCTTAACCTCGGGAGGAATATTAATTACCGTTCCCGGTTCAAGGCTTACGGCGTCCTTTCCTTCCTCCTGATACCAGCCCTTGCCGTCAACGCAGATAAGAATTTGTCCGCCGCCTTTAGTGGCGTGGTGAATGTGCCAGTTGTTTCGGCAGCCCGGCTCAAAGGTTACGTTAGCTAAAAATACTCCTGCTTCAGGGGGTGTCAAAGGCTTTAAATAACTGTTTCCCACAAAATACTGAGCGAAAGCGTCGTTAGGCTCGCCCATACCGAAAAAGCCTCCGTGTTCTTCCTTTTCCTCGTCGGCATAAACGTCTTTTGCCATTCTGAAGGCTGCCCATGCGTTTGGCCAGCCGGCATAAAAAGCAATGTGAGTTAAAATTTCAGACATTTCCGTTTTTGTAACGCCGTTCTTTTTGGCTTCGGAAAGGTGATAAATAAGGGAGCTGTCCACAATTCCCTTGCTTATAAGCGATGAAACGGTAACGATTGAGCGAAGCTTTAAAGAAAGCTTATCCTCTCTCGACCATACCTCGCCGAATAAAACGTCGTCATTAAGCTGTGCAAATTTAGGCGCAAACTCGCCTAAAGCGTCTCTTCCCGCTGTTTGTTTAACCATAGTAAAATCCTCCTTTATATATGTCAGTTGTTTTTGTTCTTGATTTTGTAAAGCATATAGTCTATACAGTCAAGGCACTGCTGCTGTGTGTGAATATCGTCAAGCAGCTCGGCTCTGTATTTTTTAAGCTTCTTTATTTGGGAGCTGTCAGCCCCCTCGTTTTCTTCAATTCCGCACATATATTCCCTTATGTGCTTAACGTTGTCATCTATTTCAGACAAGCCGCTGCCCCCTTTCATTAATTTCACAAAAAAAGTTATATGAGAACAATTATCTTATCTCATATAACTATTATAAATTTATTTTCTGTTAAAATCAAATACTTAGTTTTTATGGATAGCTATGCCTGAAAAGCATTATTGCTTTCCGAAATATTCCTTTATGTAGTCAATAAATTTTGCCGCAGCCAAGCTGAAGGGCTGATGTCTTTTCCATGCCAAAACACTTGTGAAATTAAGTTCCGGCTTAAGTGGAATTTTACAAATTTCACTTTCGTCAAGACAGGGAACCCCTCCGTCAAGGGTTATAAGGCTGCCCAAGCCTTTTTTTATCAAGGGAAAGGAGCTTGACGCAAAATTGTTTGCACAAATTATATTAAGGCTGTCGAATTTGTTTCCGAACCAGTTTATAACCTCGTTTTGAACATTCTGTCTGCCGGGGAAAATCAGCGGAACCCTGCTTAAATCCTCAGCCGTTACAAATTTCTTTTGAGCAAGAGGTGATTTTCGTGAAGTGAGCAAAATCCATTTTTCTTTTATGTCAAGCCTTATAAACTCAAATTTTTCTATTTCCACAGGTTCAAGCATAAGCCCTACGTCGGTAAGCCCCTTATCCATTCTTTCCTTAATTACATCTGCGTTTGCAGTAAAAATGTCGTACTTCACAAGAGGATATTTTTCCGAAAAGCCCTTTATAATATCAGCCAAAAGCTCACAGGAAGCCAAAATTCCGCAGCCTATGGCAATTCTGCCGTCTACAAGCTCCTCCTGTTCCATAAGCTCTCTCTCGGTCTTATCTACAAGTGAAACTATCTCCTCGGCTCTTCTCCTCAGAAGCAAGCCCTCGTTGGTAAGACTTAACCGCCTTGAACCTCTTTCGAAAAGCTTAACCCCCACCTCGTCCTCAAGCTGATTAAGCTGGCGGCTTAATGTGGGCTGAGTAATATGCAGAGTTTCCGCCGCCTTTGTTATATTTTCTTCTCTTGCTACGGTTAAAAAATATTTCAATACCCTTATTTCCATTTAATCCCTCCGCAACAGGCAGTATTTTTTCTATATTTATTTAATATTATCACATTTACGATTTAAAGTAAAGCAG
>JAJBVU010000310.1 GCA_020859645.1 Eubacterium sp.
GAAAAGACCTATGATTTACTCAATGACGCTGAAGAGTTCAACGTAATCTTCTTTAAATTTGATGTTGGAGATTTAAATCTACATTTACATAGCCGAAAATCAAAAATAACATTCTTTGCTATAGACGAAAATGAATCCAACAATATTGAAGTTGCTATGTCAACAATCGAAAAGTTTAGAACGCGTAGCAACACCGAGCTTTATGTTTTCTCTACATCGAAAGAAGGTGGTTTACTTTTAGATTCTATAGATGATGGCGAAATGAAGGTTCGAAGAATAAATGAAGATCAATCTTTAGCATATTCCATTATCTATAACAAAAATGACTTAATCACTAAACACACAAGCATCGTGAACGGAACAAAAACTATTTCAGCATTAGTCGTTGGTTTTGGCGGATACGGCACAGAAATTACTAAAGCTTTACTTTGGTGTGGGCAATTACCAAATTATAATCTTGAAATTAACGTCATTGATAAAAACGAGCTGGCAGAATCAATCTTCACAGCTCAGTGTCCGGAAATAATGTTGTTAAACAACAATACCGAATCCGGCGAGGCAAAATATTCCTTAAAAATACATAACAACACAGATGTTACTACACATAAGTTCAATGATATTGTTTCGGGATTAAAAAACACTTCTATCGTATATGTTTCTTTGGGAAATGATGAATTGAATATCGAAACTGCTATCCAAATAAGAATCTTGTTAGAACGAATAGGCATCTATCCGGTTATTCGAGCAGTTGTTCACAGTGAGTTAAAGAATGATATTCTTGCAACAAGAGGTCTTATAAATTACAAACATCAAAATTATGATATAGAAACGATTGGAAATCTCAAAAATCGTTTCTCGTATAATACAATCATAAACGAAGAGCTCGAATCCCTTGCTTTAAAGCATCATTTAGCATGGGCCGATACTCCAGAGGCAATCGAAAGGGATACTCGAAGTTTTAACGAAATTGAATATTTTCGCAATTCATCGATTGCATCGGCAATCCACGATATGTATCGCAAATCCGAGCATTTAGAAGATGATATTGCAACTCTCTATGAGCATATCAGATGGAATGCTTATATGCGCACAGAAGGCTATGTATATTCCGGTTCTGATGATAAATCAACACGAAATGACCGTGCAAAAATACATAACGATTTGGTCAAACAAGCCAATCTAACCGAAAAAGAAATCGCAAAAGATAAACGGATGATTGATGTTCAAGAATAAGGGATAATATAGGAAAACAATTAATGACTCCATTACACTTGTATTAGCTCCGCTGTACGATATGCCTGCCTTAATTCTCGCTACAAGAAGAGCACGACCAATGGAGATACAATTATCCAAAATTAAATCAATCTCAGCGGTCGTGTCTATCTACCAAGCTCTATCTTTACCGGAGATAATGATATAGGCATGTTCATCTCGAACATACAGTAGCTGTGCCGCCTCTGGACTTTCACAAAACACAAAGCACTCCCCTTGCATCTATTTCTCGTTTGATAAAAGAATACAACTCATGTCTTTCTTCTTCTGTACCTGTAGAGACATTTCAAATGAAAGGCAATGGGATTATAAACTAAACACTCGAATTCATTACGAACCATTCTTACCTTCTCAATATCATGACTTGAGCGAGAAAGAAAAATCCAGCATTCACCTTTAAGTATAGTTGCCCACCTTTTTACTCAGATTACAATATTAACCATTTATCAGTTGTTTATCGTATCCTTCTTCAACCAGCGTATTAAACGCTTCCCATACTACAAGTGGAATGTCCTGTTTGATTTGGAATCCATTATCCCCGTAAACATCAATACGCTGAAGATCTCCAACCATAATATTTATAAAATCATCCACTGCCAATTCTTTTGAGTTTTGATAATACAACAAATACTCCTCAAACGGAGCTATTGGCGAAGTAACTGAAAAGTTCAATTCAGGCCATTGCTTTTTCAAAGTAGCAAATAACCGTCTTTCCTTAAATGGTTTATCAACAACAATAACACGACTGACCGAAATAGCTCTATCTAAAATTAACTTTTTGGTAAACTGTATATTTTCGCCAGTGTTGCTTGATTCGTTCTCAATATAAATTACATTCTTCGGTACGCCTTTCTCAATAGCAATCTCAGCAAATTTATCTGCTTCAGGTTTATTCCAAATATTCTGAGTAATCCTACCCAAGCCCCCAGTAAAAATAATATATTTTCCGTATCCTAATAAATATAATTCAGCTGCTCTCTCGGCCACATGAAGATCGTGACTTCCAAAAGCTATGATACCTTCGGCATTTTCAACATCTTGATTTAGATGGTGATAATCCCACAGAATTTTTGCACTTTTTATATCAAACATTCTAATCACCTTCATTCAAATATTTGTTTTAGATTCGTTAATTTCTTTTCCTTGCCCTTCCAATAGTTTTTTTTCGCATTTTCCAACGCCATTCTGTAATATTTTTCAGCAGATTCTTTATCTCCTACATAACTATAATATTCAAAAAGGTTCTGATATAAACCCACATGATATATTTCATCAATAAAGCCTTTGCACCTTTCAAATGAAACCAAAAGTTCTGGAAGAACTCCCTTCGCTTTTTCAAAATCATTGTTTAAGATATACAGCTCTAACAGACGCCTTTGTGTATAAAAGAGTTCCTTGGGATTCATACTAATATCATCTAAATGAATTAGTAGATAATCACTCATAATTTCTTCTTTATTTATTACAATCAATTCTCTCTGTGGCAACAGCAAAGAATCACTATACGGAACATCAAATACTTGATTTTCGTCATTGATATATTCTATCAAATCTTCACATAGTTCATTTGCATATCCGAAATTTCTTTCCTGTTTATAAGTAACAGCAATAAGCCACCTTGAATATATAATTCTTTTGAATGCCATATCATAATACGTTGATTGATTAAGATATGTTTTGATAGCGGAATTCAAAAGGTCGCGCGCTTTCTTAATGTATTTTTTTGCCCCCGAATGAATATAAATCACAGCCAACTGTATCTTAGCTTCTGCTGCACCTGTCAAAAAAATAGAATATTTATCAAGTGACTCCATTATTGCTCTAATAGCATAACATTCTACTATATATTTATCTACCCAAATCTCGATTGATTCGGCATTCGGATTATTTCTATATTCTTTTTTTAATAAGGTTAAAAATTTTGTGAATTCTCTATTAAGTACATTTCTATCTTTACTTACTATCCAGGTTTCAACATTTGAAACTTCATCAATTCTAAAAGAATTTTGAATTCCACTTTCTTTATCGCATTCAAGTCTTATTCTTTCGATCAGCTCCCTTAGAGAATCGGATTTCAAGTCAAATGCATAATATCTCTGTATATCTGTCAAGAAGAAATTAAACATATCCGTCAAGATACAGTCCTCTATTACAAATGGCATCACGCATTTACATTCAGACAACGCAAGGCTAACCTCTTTCGATACCCATTGAGATTCCTGTGACTTAGAAGTGATCATCAAAAGAAAAACCTTGCAGTTCCTTATGGCCACTGGAATTTCTTTTGCATAACTTGATCCAGTCGGAATACTCTGCGGAGCCATCCAACATGAAATACCATTGATTTCAAGAATGTGTTTCACATTATTAACTTTATCGAAATCATTGGAACTGTAACTTATAAAAATATCTTTTTTCATGCAACCCCCTAATTCATTCTATTTTTTGTGAATATCCATCATTTTGTGTAAACTCCAAAATGGCAATATAATCTAATGATTTTTTATGGGGATTAAGCTACCGTTTGGGCTTAACCTCTTAGCTATAATATAGCATAAAATTTGCGGTCTGTCAAGGGGCGACCTTCTCAGAGGTCGTTAATTTTTGTGTAGGTTTACAATAGATGTGTTACACCACGCAATAATTTGTTACGAGATAAACT
>JAJBVU010000174.1 GCA_020859645.1 Eubacterium sp.
GATTATAGTAAGTTAAGAGGGAAGATTAAAGAAAAGTTTAACACTCAAGATAATTTTGCTAAAATGCTTGGAATTGGCAGGGTTTCTTTAAGTCAAAGGCTGAATAATCAACTTGAATTTAGTACAGCAGAAATTTTAAGGGCTATTAAGCTATTGGGTTTAAGCGAAAAAGATATACCAGAATATTTTTTTGTCCAATTAGTTCAGAAACACGAACAGACGAAACGGCGTGAGGAGGGGGGCGAATATGGAATTAAATGAAAAAGAAGCCATCTGAACTGCATATCACTTATTTGGACAGCGGCGGCAGACGGCTCAAAGAAAAGAAGCGAGTGTACTTGAGTGCTGTAAGGAATGTCCCAAATGGAGCATATGCACACAAGATGATTTTAAAACTTGGACGGATACATATGTGAAATTATGTAAATATGCAGGAATTAAGAATTTGTTTGCAGTTTAAACAGGCGGTTTGGCATTTTTAAATAACGGGCAGTGTTCCGAAGTTTCAATAGTACAAGAACTTGAAGCGGAACAAGAATAGCCTAATTTAATTGCGTGAGTGTGTTGGTCACCTAAAAAATCAATATACTCATAGTCCACTGAAAAATTTACTTTTTTATTTATATGTGGACAGTGTGACACAAAAAATATACGTTTTTTCATGCTGCTTCTCCTTTCTGAAATTATTCCGATAACCGTGAAATTCTTTATCGCTTTGTGGTTATTGGTAAAAGAATTTCACAGCAATCGGTAATTTAATTATAGCAAGGGAAGAAAAGATTGTAAAGACGAGACGGCGTGAGGAGGTGAGTAATTATAAAGACGGCAGATATTATTTACATAATTTTAAAGGAAAAAATGCTTATTCAAGCCGCTGTAGCTAAGAAAATGGGATATAATCCCAAAACATTTAACGATATGTTAAAAGGCAGAAAATTAATACTGGCTGACGATATACCTAAAATTTGCGAGGGATTAGGAATAACCCCAAATGAATTATACGGTTATGACGAGACGGCATAAAAAGCCGCCTACAGCTGATTTTTCACAAATCAGTCATAGGCGGCAGCATAATCAAATATTAAGGGTTTCGCCGAATTTACGGAGTTACAGACCGTGAATTACTTCACAGCAGGGCAAATATTCACCATCTCCTTATGGAAATTTTCTGTATCTTTAATGATACTTTCAGCAGTTGTGGGAGAGTAGATATGTGCTATAGAATCGAAAGTTTCAAGACCAAGAGCCTCACGAAGATTTGAAGCGTCTGATAAAGGCTTAGCAAATATTGATAAGTCGCTGTCTGTAAGATGATTCTTGTTGTTTATATCTCAAGTTTGTTACTTCGTATAAATACGGGTTATGTCATTTCTGCATAACTCTCACAGTCGCCTGTGAGTTCAGACCGTGCCTTTAACCAACGGCAATTGGTTACTCCGTGTCCGGTCGTTACACCTTTCTCCATTATGGAGACTTGGCTCGGCGTTGCCTTAAAATATAATTTAATCTTCGATGTGAAAAAAAGGCTGGAAAAGTGAGGTTTTCGGGGAGCGGTGTTACTAATTTGTTGCTAATTTGGTGGGGCGTTAGGCGGCGTAGGTGATGAGGTTGATTGCGGCGGTGAGTTCGGCGAGGGTTTTGTGGGTGTAGGTTGTTTCGCCGACGCCGCCGGAGGAGTGACCCATTAGGCGGTCTATGCAGACTTTGTTGGCTTTTTTGCGGTCAAGCTCTGAGCGGAAGGAATGACGGCAGTCGTGAGGGGTGTGGGTTGTGTCGAGGGTCTGCATACAATTATTCCAAAAAGGAATGTATTTACTTCTGGAAAGAGCCTTGACGGCGCCATTCGGAGCAAAGAGGTATTCACTGTCGGAGTGATAGAGATTTTCCATAAGGGGCATAATTTGAGGGTGGATGGGGATTGTGCGGTTTTTGCCCGCAGCGGTTTTTACACCACCCTTAAAGAAGCCGTTATCAAAATCTATGTTGGCGGTTTTGAGGGTCAAAAATTCCTGTATGCGCAAGCCGGTGTAGAGCAAAACAGCGACTGTATCCATATGGGGATAGTCGATGTATTCCCAGACTTTTTCGACTTCAGAATAAGAAAAAGGAAGTTTTTCCTTCTTTTCCTTATCTGATTTACAGGTGAGAAGGTCGGAAGAGCCGGAGCTGACGATTTTAAGCTCACGGGCAAGGCGGTCAAGGTGGTAGAAGAGATTTTTGATATTGTTTTTTGACGCCTTGCTTAAGTTTACGGAGTCGATACAATCCTGCATCATATAAGCCTCAATTTGGCAGTAGGGAATATCGTCTAAAGTGGTGACGTGTTTCCTTGCGCTCTTAAGGGGGCTGACGGTGGTTTGGGGGAGCTTAGGAGCTTTAAGTTCAAGCCACCTGTCGAAAAGCTCAGACAGGGTGATTTTTTTGGCGTCTACGTCATAGGGATTTCTGTTATACTCAGCGAGAAGCATAAGACCCTCTTGACGGGTTTCGGTATAACCGATATAGCTGTAGATTGGGTAGCCTCTGTCGTCAAAGCCGAGGGTTTTGCGGACGGCATAAGGACGGCGGCGGTTTCCTGATAATTTTACTACACTTCCGTAACCATTGGGTAGTTTCATAGTACATTTCTCCTTTCATTTAACAACACGCATAAACAAAAAGGAAAAAAGGGGTTGTTTTTTTCTTATATCTATGATAAGATAATAAAAGAACAAACAACTCGTTTGTTTCCTTTGGTTTTCCTCTATAAGCTGCTTTGGTCGGTAGGCTTATAGGGGACTTTTTTATATTAATAAGAGGTTGCTGCAGGTGACAATAAGAACAGCGCAGACAATTCCGCAAATACCGAGAATTATAGGGGTTGAACCGCCTTCTCTGCCGTCGGCAAGCCAAATTGCGCCGACAATGAAGCCCACTAAGGGGATTAAGAAAGACAGTATGTAAAGGGCTGTGCTGCTGCCTTGAGGGGGCTGGTAAGCTGAGGATTTTCGGCTGTAGTAGCTGCTTCTGGCAGCTTCGGTTTGGGTTTGGCTCGCTCTATAGTTGGCGGCGGCTCTGTCGGCTCTGTCAAGGTCGGCTTGGTAGGTGTCGGGAAGAGAAGCACCGCATTTTTGGCAGTTTCGGGCTGTGTCGCTGTTGACCTCTTTGCACTTCGGACAGGTTTTCATAAAATCACTCCTTTTATTAATCTATATCGCTTTGGAAAGCTATGGCTTTACCTAATATATGTACTTTATTTATTTCAGCTTCCGAAAAAACAAAATCTTTATATTTGGGATTTTCGGGTCTTAAGATTAAAAGCCCTTTATCGGGATAATAATAGACACGTTTTAAGGTGGCTTCGTAGTCGGTTGTGGCTTCATCTTCTATTTGAACGGCGGCTATTTCACCGTTTTCAACGTGATCGTTTTTACGGATAAAAACAATGTAGCCGTCCATAATACGGGCATTAATCATACTGTCGCCCTTACAGCGGAGGCAGAAGTCAGCTCTTATGTCTGTTCCGGCAATGACGTAGCTTTCACGGTCTTCATCGGCGTAAATTGGTTCGCCGCAGGCTATTTCGCCCAAGAGGGGGATTTTTTGTGTTGAAACGGGGTAGACGTTGTCTAATTTATAAACGTCTATTTCCTTATTATTTAAAGTTTCGTTTCTTTCCATTGGGACGTTATAGCCTAATAACCAAGGTTCGTTGATATTTAAAGCTTTTGAGATGAGATAAACCCTGTCTTGTTTTGGCTTTGCATAGCCGGACATATATTGGCTTATTGCAGATTTTGGAATACCTGTTTTTTCAGCCAAATCTATTGGCTTCATATTTCTTATAGACAGAGCAGTTGTTAATCTATCTTTTAATTCACCGGTAGGGACTGACATATAACTTCCTCCTTTCTGAATATTATTCCCCTACATATATA
>JAJBVU010000342.1 GCA_020859645.1 Eubacterium sp.
CTATTATCATAAATAATTTTTTATCATACCATTTAGTGTTAGGAGGATTATTTAAATGGCAAAGAAGTATGTTTATATGTTTGAAGAAGGCAACGCTAAAATGCGTGACCTTTTAGGCGGCAAGGGTGCAAACCTTGCAGAAATGGCATCAATCGGGCTTCCCGTACCTCCGGGATTTACCGTAACAACTGAGGCTTGTCTTGAATATAACAAAACAGGAAAGCTTTCAGACGAGGTTGTAGCTCAGGTTGAGGACGCACTTGCAAAGCTCGAAGCCAAAATCGGCAAGAAGCTAGGCAATGTTGAAAATCCCCTTTTGGTTTCCGTTCGTTCCGGCGCAAGAGCATCTATGCCCGGTATGATGGATACAGTACTTAACCTCGGTCTTAACGATGAGGCTGTTGAAGGTCTTGCTAAAAAGTCAAACAACGAGCGTTTCGCTTACGACTCATACAGAAGATTTATAATGATGTTTGCAGACGTTGTTATCGGCGTTCCCAAGAAGTTTTTCGAGGGCTACCTTGATGAATATAAGGCTGCAAAGGGCGTTAAATATGACGTAGACCTTGACGCAGAGGATTTCAAGAAGGTTGCTGCAAAGTTTAAAGAAATTTATAAGGAAAAACAGGGCGTTGACTTCCCTCAGGAGGCTAAGGTTCAGCTTTACGAAGCTATCAAAGCCGTTTTCCGTTCATGGGACAACCCCAGAGCAAATGTTTACAGACAGATGAACGACATCCCCTATGAATGGGGTACAGCTGTTAACGTTCAGTCTATGGTATTCGGCAACACAGGCAGCAAGTCCGGTACAGGTGTTCTTTTCTCAAGAAACCCCGCTACAGGCGAAAAGGGTCTTTTCGGCGAATATCTTATTGACGCACAGGGCGAGGACGTTGTTGCCGGTGTAAGAACACCTTCAGCTATCAGCGACCTTAAGAACGAAGCAGATCCCGATCTTGCAGCTATTCACGGTCAGCTTCTCAACGTAGCAGACACACTTGAAAAGCACTATAAGGATATGCAGGATATGGAAGTAACCTTCGAAGACGGCAAGCTTTATATGCTTCAGACACGTATCGGCAAGAGAACAGCTCCCGCTGCTATTAAGATTGCCGTTGATATGGTAAACGAAGGTCTTGCAACAAAGGAAGAGGCTCTTTTGAGCGTTGACCCCAAGCAGCTTGACCAGCTTCTTCACCCCACATTCGACAAGGCAGCTCTCGCAGCAGCTAAGCCTTTGGGCAAGGGTCTCCCTGCTTCACCCGGCGCAGCAGCAGGCAAGGTTGTTTTCACAGCCGAAGACGCTAAGGCAAGAGCAGCTGAGGGCGAAAGAGTAGTTCTCGTTCGTCTTGAAACATCTCCCGAGGATATTGAAGGTATGGTAGCCGCACAGGGTATTCTTACAGTAAGAGGCGGTATGACATCTCACGCAGCCGTTGTTGCAAGAGGTATGGGCGCTTGCTGCGTATCGGGCTGTGAAGAAATCAAAATGGGCGACGGCTTCTTTGAATTAGGCGGTCAGAAATTCACAGAGGACAGCTATATTTCACTTGACGGCAACACAGGCTATATCTACGGCGAAGACATCCCCACAGCAGACGCTGAAATCTCCGGCGACTTCGATACATTTATGAGCTGGGCTGACGCTACAAGAAAGCTTCAGGTAAGAACAAACGGCGATACACCCAGAGACGCAAAGACAGCTCTCAGCTTCGGCGCTCAGGGTATCGGTCTTGTAAGAACAGAGCATATGTTCTTCGAAGAAGAAAGAATTCCCAAGATGCGCTGCTTCGTTCTTGCTGACTCAACAGAAGAAAGAAAAGAAGCTATTAAGGCTCTTGAAGAATATCAGAAGACAGACTTTACTGCTATCTATGAAGTTATGAAGGATCTCCCTGTTACAGTAAGACTTCTCGATCCTCCTCTTCATGAATTCCTTCCCAACACAGAAGCTGAATTCCAGGCTGTAGCCGACATTATGGGCAAGTCAGTTGCCGATCTTAAGATTAAGGCAAGAGGTCTCCACGAGCTTAACCCCATGATGGGTCACAGAGGATGCCGTCTTGCAGTAACTTATCCCGAGCTTCCCGAAATGCAGACAAGAGCTATAATCGAAAGCGCTATTGCAGTTAAGAAGGCTAAGGGCTACAACATCAAGCCCGAAATTATGATTCCCCTTGTTGGCGAAATCAAAGAGCTTAACTACGTAGCTGATATAGTTAAAAAGACAGCTGACGCAATTATTGCGGAAAGCGGTATTGACATTGAATATAAGGTAGGTACTATGATCGAGATCCCCAGAGCTGCTCTCCTTGCTGACGAAATCGCAGGCACAGCTGAGTTCTTCTCATTCGGTACAAACGACTTAACTCAGATGACCTATGGTCTTTCAAGAGACGACGCAGGCAAGATCCTTGCCGACTACCTTGACAAGCACATCTACGAAGCTGACCCAACAGCACGTCTTGACCAGAACGGCGTCGGCAAGCTTATGAAGATTGCCGTTGAAGGCGGAAAGTCTGTTCGACCTGACATCAAGCTTGGTATCTGCGGCGAGCACGGCGGCGACCCCTCATCTGTAGAGTTCTGCCATAAGATCGGTCTTACCTATGTTTCCTGCTCACCCTTCCGTGTTCCTATCGCAAGACTTGCAGCAGCACAGGCACAGATCAAATTCCCCAGATAATAAAGCATTTATTTATAATCTGAAATAAAATTATCCCCTCAGACAGCTTAAAGCTTTTAAGCCCGTCCGAGGGGATTTTTATATACGCAAAAATAAAGCAGTACAGCTGCGAATGCAAAGCAGACATTTTGCGAATTGCTTTGCGCCTGTTGGTTTATTGATGTCATTATGCACCACCCTCACATAAAAAAGCACCTGTTGTTTCAACAAGTGCTTTTAATTCAATAACGTTCTGTCAATAATTTATCCAAAAAAGCTGTCTTTTAATGTAACCTCTAAACCATCTGCTTCAAGAGCCGCTATAACCTCTTCTACTGTCATACCATAATAGGGAGATTGTTCAATAGGGCTGTCATAAGGCTCTGATTCTCCGGGATATATACCATAGCTGCCCTTTCCGTCTGCATCATTGGAGAAATCCTCAAAAATGAGTTCACCGTCAACAAAAATCATATCTTCATAAATATATTCAACATTGTTTACTGCACTGATATAATATGTTCCGGAGCTGTATGCAGTTTCACCGGTTTCCTTGTTTGCATCATTATTAACTTCGGTTTTCTCTTCAGCTATACTTTCTTCGGTTATCTCTTCGGCAGATACATCTGCGTCACTTTCAGCATAGTCGGCAGCAAATATACTTACAGTCTTAGTTTTTTCATTCCAGTCAACCTCACAGCCGAATAATTCTGAAATAAATCTTACGGGAACCATAGTTCTGCTGTTAATAATAATGGCAGGAGACTCAATCTCAACCTCTCTTACAGCATTGCCTTCAGTGATACTTGCTGAAGTTTCGCCGACAACCATAGCAGCCACAACACCATTCTGAGTAAAGGTAACTGTCTTGGCTGCTTCATTCCAGTCAACCTGACATCCTATAGATTCTGTAATAACTCTTACAGGAACCATTGTTCTGTTATCAACAATTACAGCAGGCTGATCGGTTACAACCTCCTGTCCATCAACATATAAGCTTACCTCAGTATACTCATCAGCAGATACATTTAAAGCTAATGAAGATATAGCCAATGCAGATACAGCCATCGTTAAAGCAATTTTCTTTTTCATTGATTTCACTCCTTTGAATCAAGTATTTTAATTATCTGAATTAAGTATACCCCCGAAAAATTTGGTTGTCAACAAAATTTTGTAATTATTAATCACTATTATTCTATACATTTATATTTTTCTGTGC
>JAJBVU010000145.1 GCA_020859645.1 Eubacterium sp.
ACTTTAGATAATTAAATATGTCCGCATTGAGGAAGAATAACGGGCTTTGAGCCTGCTCTTTAAGCGAGTCTGCGGTTGGTGAAAAGGCAGACAGAGCAGAAAGCACGTGGGGCGCTTCCGAGCGGAGTTAAAAAGTGGGTCTTTGCCAAATAGGGTGGAACCGCGGAAGCCTTGAGCCTTCGTCCCTATGAGTGCGAGGGCTTATTGTTTTTTTGTAAAAAATTTTCGGAGGTAGAAAAAAATGGCAAAAACAATGGATAAAGTTGTTGCTCTTGCTAAGGCAAGAGGCTTTGTCTATGCAGGGTCGGAAATCTACGGCGGTCTTGCAAACACATGGGACTACGGTCCTTTAGGCGTAGAGCTTAAAAACAACGTTAAAAAAGCATGGTGGAAAAAATTCGTTCAGGAAAGCCCTTACAACACAGGGGTTGACTGCGCTATTCTTATGAACCCCCAGGTTTGGGTTGCTTCAGGCCACGTAGGCGGCTTTAACGACCCCCTTATGGACTGTAAGGAATGTCACGAACGTTTCAGAGCAGACAACATAGTTGAGGACTACATCGAGAAAAACGGCTTGGACATTGCCTGTGAGGGCTGGTCAAACGAAAAGCTTAAAGCCTTTATCGATGAAAACAACATTCCCTGCCCCAGCTGCGGCGCTCACAACTTCACAGACATCCGTCAGTTCAACCTTATGTTCAAGACCCACGCCGGAGTAACAGAAGACGAAAAGAACGTTGTTTATCTCCGTCCCGAAACAGCACAGGGCATTTTCGTAAACTTCAAAAACGTACAGCGCACCACAAGAAAGAAAATTCCTTTCGGCATAGGTCAAATAGGAAAGTCCTTCAGAAACGAAATTACCCCCGGCAACTTCACCTTCAGAACAAGAGAGTTTGAGCAAATGGAGCTTGAATTTTTCTGCGAACCGGGAACAGAGCTTGAATGGCACAAATATTGGAAGGACTTCTGCTATAACTGGCTTCTTTCTCTCAACATTAAAGAAGAAAATATTTCAATGCGTGACCACTCACAGGAGGAGCTTGCCCACTATTCAAACGCCACAACCGACATTGAATATGAATTTCCTTTCGGCAGAGGCGAGCTTTGGGGCATAGCTTCAAGAACAGACTTTGACCTTAAGGCACACCAGACATCGTCGGGCGAGGCTATGGATTATTTCGACCCAACCTCAAACAAGAAATATATCCCCTACGTTATTGAGCCTTCATTAGGCGCAGACAGAGTAACCCTCGCTTTCCTTTGCGAAGCCTATGACGAGGAAACCCTTGAAAACGGCGACGTGAGAACAGTTCTTCACTTCCACCCGGCTATTGCTCCCTTTAAGGCTGCGGTTCTTCCCCTTTCTAAGAAGCTTTCCGCTGAAGCTTCTGAGGTTTACGGCGAGCTTTCAAAGTACTTTGCCGTTGACTATGACGATGCTTCCTCAATAGGCAAGAGATACCGCCGTCAGGACGAAATCGGCACTCCCTTCTGCATAACCTATGACTTCGACTCTAAAGAAGACGGCTGCGTCACAATCAGAGAAAGAGACACTATGACACAGGAAATAATTAAAATAAGCGATTTAAAGGCATATTTGGAAGAAAAAACAGCATTCTGATATTATTAATATTGGACACACCGGTTTTTTAGAAATCGGTGTGTTTTCCTTTTTCACTGTTTTTCACAATCAAATTTAAATATTTTGTTGCTTAAGTCTTAATTTGGGTTTATAATATAGATATAGTTCAAGACAGTATAGATTAAACGCAAGGGAGGTATTGTTATGAGGAAAGTTTTGTTTTTTGTTTTAACGGCTTTGTTTTCGGCGGCTTTGTGGCTTTCTCCTGTTTTCGCCGAAGAGGAATACAGATATATCGACGCAGAAGAAGCCGGCTCTGAGCCTGTGCCTATTTATAAAAAGTGTAATTCCGACGGAAGCGAATATTACAACCATACCAACACTTTGGCACCGAATGAAACAATGGACGGTTTTATAAGATATATGGATGACGATAATTATACAGTCCGTGAAACAGGCTATTACATAACAGCCGACCCTTCGGGAGATTACGTTTATATAACAAATAAATACGGGAAAAAGATTATAGATGACAAATTCAAATGCGTATACAATATTTATGATTCCGGCAGTCTCAGAGTAAGATATTACGGAGCAAACGATTTTTCGGGCTTTGCCACACTTGATTCCGACCTTGAAACGGAAGTTCCTATGGGAAACTATTATTATTTAACTCTTAATACTGACTGGTTTGAAAACTATTTTGATAACAGCAAAAAATATTTCGGCATAAAAAGAGACGGCAATGGTGTTATTCAGGCTGCCGCATATAACAAAGCTTGGGATTTTATAATTACAAGCGGAAGTTCGCCTTTAACTATATGTTATGATAAATATATACAAGACTGCCATAAATATGCGCTTGCCGATGTTAAAGCTGCAAATGAAGCCGGAATACTTCCCAACACACTTTCTTATAAGGATTTTATGCTGCCCGTAACCAAAGGCGACCTTATTTCGCTTGCCGTTGATGCGGTAATGAAAAAGGAAGGAACCGATATTTTTACTTATATAAAGGAAAACAAAATAAGTGTTGATTATGACAAATATTTGGATATTGCCTCTCCCGATGTTCTCGTAGCTGAGGCATTGGATCTTGTTGTGCCCTCTGAGGGAAAATATTTTTATCCGAACAAAGCTCTGACACGTTGGGAAGCGGCTTATACATTAAACCGTCTCTGTGAAATTTTTGAAGTTCCCTTAACACCATATTCCAAAACCTTTGAGGACGATTCGGAAATATCCTATGAGGTTAAAGAAGCCGTTTATAACATCAGCGGAACGCCCGTCTCAAATTCATATATTATGACACCCTATATACTTGAAAATATGTTTAAGCCCGACAAGGAATATTTGCTTGAACAGGCAATAATAGCCGTTTGGAGAATATGCAATTATGAAAGCATACAGGAAAGCGGCGAATTGGGAGTATATAATAAAAAATCAATAGGCGGAGGACTTTACGCCTTTCAAAATTCCGACGGAAGGTGGGGCGTATGGAGACAAAGCGACGAAAAGGTTATAGTAGAGCCTTTATATTTGCCCGCAGTTTCAATGTATCGCCACCCCGATAATGTTTCGGATTATTATATCAACATATATGAATCATATGCAAGCAACGGTGCATTTGTTTTAACAGACAAAAACAACGACACTTCAAATTCAAGAGACAATACATATTATGTTTTCAACACCGACGGTGAGCTTATTAAAACAATTCACTACGGAACAGATGAAATAAGAAAGGATTTGGACGATAATGACAGCGAGTCATCATATTATGTGGGATATGCTTCCGGGTCTAATCTTGTCTTTACTAAAGAAAATACGGACGTAAGGTTTATAAAAAGGCTTGTAAGCGAAATTGCCGTAACCGGCTTCACTGAGATAACACCCTGCGGAGGCGGCGAGTTTACGGCTGTTGAAAACTCCACAGGCAAACGCTGTATTTTAAATCCCGACGGAACTCTTAAAAATTATACGGAAAGTGAAGATTAAAGAAACTTTACTTTGCAAATACAATTTATCATAAAAGTCGATTGCTCCATGCTTACGCATTCTCGCAATCGCACCTAATTCGCTGCTCCGGACTATCGTCCTATGCTGCTCATATCGGGGAGGTTGTCAATAGACAGCCATCTGTGCAAACCTTGTTTGCCCATATGTCTGTCTATTGACAACACTTTTATGAAAATTAAAATTCGGTAAAATGTTTTTTATTTGACATTCAATGATATTTATGTTACTAT
>JAJBVU010000227.1 GCA_020859645.1 Eubacterium sp.
GCTTTACAATATGAATACTACACCCCATTTTCATCAATATTACGCAAAATACAGTATTTATTACAGTTGTAATTAATTGTAAAGATGTCTGCACATAAACCTTCTGATCTGCATTTAAAAATACCTGATATGTTATACCAAAAAAATATTGAGCAAATGTACTGATTGCAATTATAACCAAAAGAGATGAGGTAAATGCAAAATCGAATTCGTTATTTATGCTTGGATATACAAAGACAAGTATGGCAATGTAAACTAAAAAGATATATGCTATTTTGCGATAGAACTTTTCAGCAGACACAACAATCTTGCTAATTAAATCTTCATCCTTTTCAGCCAAAGGCTTATAAAGGTTAGACTGAATTACAGGTCCAATTCCTAATTCTAAAAAACTGATTACACTCAAAAATCTTGTTATAGAGGTTACCAGACCATTGATATCCGAACCATAATAAGAAAGAATATATCTGGGCAATATAAAGCCGCAAACAAGCGTAACTATCTGATTGATCACCGCAGATACAGTATTTAAATATAGTTTTTTCCGTCTGGTCATTTTTGGCTCACCTCTAATCCCTTAATGATAAGTTCTCTGTGAGCCTCACATGAATATTGATTTATCAGCCAATCTCTGTATGTCTTAAGCTTGAATCTTACAAGCCATTCATAAGCCTTTCTTTTGCAGATTTTCTTCGCTATTCTATATAAAAAAGTTCTTGACAAGCAATCACTTGTAACAATATAATCTTCCAAAGACTTAACGGCATAATGAGAATAGTTGTTATTAACGAAATCTTCTCTGCAAATTTCTTCCGATCTCTTATTAAATTCGGCTATAATTGTATCTGCAGTTTTATCATCAGGAAACGATATGCCCTTCCCGTTTTTCTCTATGGGAACATAATTAATTGTAAAATTATCTGCAGCATCCAGCACAATTAATAATGATGTTCTCCAAAACTCGCTGTCAGAACGGTCAAACAGGAAGTTTCCCTGTCCGTAAACGATAGTGCTGCCCGCCCATTTTTCTTCGCAGCCAATACAATGGCTGTGCTGGCAAATAATAAGATCAGCTCCCTTCTCTGCAATTTTTCTGCAAACCTTTTGAAGCCTTGGAGATGGATATCTATAATGTTCTTTTCCGCCATGATAAAGGCAGATTACAAAATCACATTTCTGATCTAAATTGACGATATGATCTAAACTTTCTAACGGATCAAACGGATTTGCTCCCGGACTGTATTCTCCCGCTATAGAAAACTCATGTTCGGCACAACAGTAAATACCGATTTTCTTTCCTCCGCATTCGAAAATATGCGGAATACCGGCTTCTCTTAAATTTTTTCCTGCTCCTGCATGTGCAATGTTCACAGTATCAAGCATATTGACTGTCGACCGAAGTCCTTGCTCTCCTTGATCCATAATATGATTATTTGCAAGTGTCAAAAAATCAATACCAAGCTCTTTATAGCCTTCAATTGCCTTGATCGGCGCAATTAAATTCGGTCCGCATTTTTCAATTGGAGCCTCTATATCCGTCAATGGAACTTCAAGGTTAAAAATCCGATAATCTGCATTACTAATAATCCGAAGAATTTCGGGATGGATGATGTCCTTCATACAAGCATGTACAAAAAAGTTCTGATTTGACTCTGTCGGAACAATGTCTGCCCCAATTATTATCTTAGCAGGCATATACAAACACCTGCTTTCCATTAAAATTAATATTCCAACAGAGTTTAATTACCTCTGCTGCCCCCCCCTTAACAACATTAATCATGTTCATAATTACTCCTTTCACCTTCAAGGCAAGCTTAAATGATTTTTCACGATAAAAAATAAAATTAATTACAACGATAACAATTACCCATATTAACGCCACTTCGACAGCCATTACTGCCCATGCAATAATACTGTTCGAACATAAAGGAATCCAAATTGTTGCTATGACGCCGATAAGAACCGTAATTGTATCAACCGCAATTTGACAAATAAAGGACTTAAAAGTACCCCGAACTAAATTTTGCGAATTATACCAAGCCATCCAAATGGTTTGATAAGTCATTGCCGCCAAAGTTCCTATAGCAACTCCTACTAGCCCAAATGAAGAAACGGCTACAACAGAAACAACTATATTAATTACAGCAGCTATAATATAGTTATGCTGAGTCTGCTTATAGTGTCCTGCTACCAGAATCATAACATTATAGGGCAGTCTTAAACAATGTCCGGCGTGTGCTATAGTAATAAGTGCTGCAAACAACGGTTGAATATATTGCGCATCATTAATACCATCTGTATATACAGAAACAAAGGGAAGAACCAAAATCCCCGTGCACCCAAAAATGAAAACAGTTCCTGTATGTAGAATCCATTCAAACCATGAAAATGTCTGCGCCAAAGTTTCTTTTTCCTTTTTAGCCCACAATTCTCCAAGCAGAGCGTGAATACCGTTAGTAGTTGATAAAAAAAGTTGTTTTACGCCGTATATAACAGTGTGATATACTGAATAAATAGATACATTCGACAAAGTGGAAAATAACGTAAGCACAACAGTATCAGTATTATCAAGAACGACTGAAGCAACATGCTGTGCTATTCCATTCCATTTTTGTTTAATCGGCTCACCGCTGTACTTTATTTTTCGATCTAATTTATAGTGCTTATTTATATATAAGCGAAGAAACAACGGTCTTGCAAGATATATTAGAGAAGTTGTAAGCTTAACAATATGAATAGTTGCTCCTGCGTGAATTAAAATAACACATGCAGCGGTATTTAATAACAGTGTTGCCGTCTGGGCGGTATATTGAATATATCCTCTTTGGTTAGCTGTTAACAAAAGTCGGTCGACAACCCCGAAATAATATTGAGCAAACGAACTGATACTAATAGAAGCTATGAGTGCAGCAGTATAAATCCAACCAAAATCTTGTTTTACCAAGAGTGGATAAACAATTATCAGAACAATAATATAACACAACAGTATTAAAGCAATTCGTCTAAAAAATTTCTGAGCTGAGACAACTATTTTACTTATTTCATTGTTGTCATTTTGACTCAATGGTTTATACAATGAAGATTGTACAACTGACCCTACGCCTAATTCAAGAAAGGCAATCAAGCTCAAAAATTGTGTTATCGAATTAACTAAGCCGTTAACATCAGAACCAAAAGACTGCAGAATAAGTCTCGGCAGAACAAATCCGCAAACAATAGTGGTTATCTGAAAGGTTAAAGAAGTTATTGTGTTAGCGGCTAATTTTTTTCCACGGTTCATTTATGACACTCCCATAAATTCATTAATAATCAATCATATATTCTTATTGGGAAATATTATCCAATTTCCCATATTTATATCCCATTGTTCAGGTAAAAACGCTTCCACCCCGGAAGACGGGTAAAAAGTAATTTCACCAAAATAAACTTGACCGCAAATTTCATAAAAATCAACTCTGACAAATGGCAGGTCTTTAGATAGTTTCTCTGCTAATTCCCGCATTAACCCAAAACATTTTGGTTTTTCTATATTCTTTTCGGCGCATGGATGACAAGATCTTCTCAATTTAAGATGATTCCACTCCATATCAAAAAAGTCCTCGCAAAGTCCTTTTTCAGAATAACGCTCAGTACATACAAGCATAATTTTAGCTTGACCGTTAAAGCACCATAATTTGTAATCATTGAGTGCTGCTTTTGACCTATTTCCGGTATCTTTATCAGCTTCATTAAATACAATAAAAACATCATTAAATATCAGCAAATACCCCCCCCCGATTGAATCGGGAAGCTTTATCCATTCGCCTAAATTTTTAT
>JAJBVU010000170.1 GCA_020859645.1 Eubacterium sp.
TTCTACAAGAACAAGGTGTTCGTTTGTGGTTGCCTGCAATGATGAGGGAGCGCATCCTGAATTTTTATCCAGAAGCGACATTCATTTAGGGGGCAAAGAGGACACAAAGGACACAGCAAGAGTTTTAGGCAGAATGTTTGACGGAATAGAGTTCAGAGGCTATTCACAGAAAACAGTGGAAACACTGGCCGAATACAGCGGCGTACCCGTATGGAACGGACTGACAGACGAGGATCACCCCACACAGGTTTTGGCTGACTTCCTTACAATTATTGAGAATTTCGGCAAGCTTGAGGGAATAAACCTGACATACATCGGCGACGGCAGAAATAATATGTCAAATGCCCTTATGATAGGCTCCGCTAAGTGCGGTCTTAATTATAAGGTTATATCTCCAAAGGAGCTTTTCCCCGACGATGCCTTAAAGGCTCAGTGCGACGAGTGGGCAAAGGAAAGCGGCGGCTCAATTACTGTCAGCGACAGCATTGACGATGTAAAGGGCTCAGACGTTTTATATACAGATGTTTGGGTATCGATGGGCGAGGAGGATAAAAAAGCCGAGAGATTTGCTCTTTTATCGCCTTATCAGGTAAACTCGGCTCTTATGGAAAAAACAGGCACAAAAACAATCTTTATGCACTGCCTGCCTGCTATTAAAGGCGCAGAAGTGACCGAAGAGGTTTTCGAAAGCCCTGCATCAGTAGTATTTGATGAAGCCGAAAACCGTATGCACACGATTAAGGCAGTAATGGTAGCTACTCTTGCTAATAAATAATTTTGTTTTGAAAAAATGATTGTGTTTTTTCAAAATCAGCCTGAAAACACCATTTAAACTTTCATATTTTACCTGTTATATAAAAGCTTCCGAAGGTCAAAATAATATCGTAACAGAGATGAAACATTGTTACGAAAAAACACTGCCCGATTGTTATTGAAGGGCGGTAATTTCAGGAGGTATTTATTATGGCAAGTAATAATAACAACAGCTCAGGCTCAAGCAACAAGGTGAATGTTCCCGAAGCCAAAAAGGCTATGGAGGACTTTAAGTATGAGGTAGCAAATGAAATCGGCGTACCCTTAAAGAAGGGTTATAACGGCGACTTACCCTCTGCCCAGAACGGCTACGTCGGCGGCTATATGGTTAAGAAAATGACTGACGCACAGGAAAAGGAAAGGGCTGACAAAGACGGCGAATAAGACTTAAGAAAAAATTGAAAACAGAAATTTGAGAAGTAAAAATCTTTAAGAAGCTTAATTAAAAAGAAAAATTCAATTGAAAGATGCTGCGGATTTTATATAATTTCCGCAGCATTTTTGTATATAAAACTACCTTTTGGGATATGTTAAACGTATGGAAAACGACAAGCCTCCCCACGTCACGCCAAACTCCATTCATTTGCTTTCGGATAAATCCAAAAGCTATATTCATTCCGTTGCCGTTCCTCTTTCGTTGAAAACTAATGTTTTCAACGAATAAGGAGCAGTTGATGAATAAGTCTTGTTTTCGCTTTAGCGGAAACAAACAAATGAAACTAACTGCGACGTAGGGAGGTGTCACACGAAAGTGTGACGGAGAGGTGAATTATGAAATTAAAAGAGGACATTTTATATATATTTTCGGGAACATTTTTAATGGCTGTGGGGGTCAACTCGTTTTTTGAAAGCCATGACCTTGTTATAGGCGGTGCATCCGGACTTGCCATATTATTATCTTCATTTATATATGGGGCAAGCGGTATCAGAATACCCCTGTGGGCATTATTCTTTTTTATTAACGCACCTCTTTTTTTGGCAGGCTTTTTTGCTTTGGGCTTCAAAAAGCTTAAAAACAGTTTTTTTTCTACGATTTTATTATCATTTATGCTGTGGGCGACAGGCTTCCTGCCGGAGTTTGAAACAGATCTTCCCATAGCCGCTCTTTTCGGGGGAATTATAGAAGGGGCGGGCTTGGGGCTTGTTTTGAGAACAAGCTTTACCACAGGGGGCAGTGATCTTTTGGCAACAATCATAAACAAAGGACTGCCGAAATATTCCGTTTCATTTTTAATACTTATAATTGACTATGTTATAATTGCTCTGGGCTTTTTTGAGTTCGGCTCAATAAACACGTTTTATGCCATAATATCGGTTTATATTGCCGTTAAGGTGATAGATTTTGTTGTTTTGGGACCCGGACTTGCCAAAGCGGTTTATATAATCAGCGACAAATCGGAGGAAATAGGCAAAGCCATTATGTCGGGCTTTGAAAGGGGAGTTACGACCCTTAAGGGCAGAGGAGAATACACGGGGAAGGACAAAAACATAATTCTTTGTGTTGTGTCTAAAAAACAGGTTGTAGGCATAAAACGCCTTGCTTTTGACATTGACCCCCGGGCATTTATGATTATAACCTCTGCTTCGGAGGTGACGGGGGAGGGGTTTATTCCGCCCCAAAAATAACAGCCGCAAAGCTGAAATTTTTACAATAAAAAAGCCGCTTCTCTTTAATGGGAAACGGCTCTTTGTTAATAGTTTATTTTATAGCTTCACTTTTTTATTATCAGAAGTCAACCTCTGTACCGTAATATGTGCAGACGAAAAGCTTCTCCATCTGTTCGGGAGTTATTGATCTGGGGTTGGAGCCTGTGTAGGCGTCTCCAACTGCAAGCTCGGCGATGTTTGCAATCTTTTCCTTAAACTCAGCTTCGTCAATGCCGAAGTCCTTAAGGGTTTTGGGAATGTTAAGTTTTGCGTTAAACTCGTCAATCTTGGCAATAAGTGCGTTTACCTGTGACTTTTCTGAGGTTCCGCCTAAGCCTACACGTCTTGCTATGTCAGCATACCTTCTTAAAGCTTCGGGCTCGTGTGAATTATACTTAATTACGTAAGGCAGATAAATTGCATTTGCGCAGCCGTGAGGAATATGACCTGTTGAGAAAGCGGCGCCGGTCTTATGAGCCATAGAGTGAACTATGCCCAAAAGAGCGTTTGAGAAAGCCTGTCCCGCAAGGCACTGAGCGTAGTGCATCTGTTCTCTTGCATCCATATCTCCTGCGTATGACTGGGGAAGATAGTCGAAAACCATTTCGATTGCCTTTATTGCAAGAGGATCTGTAAAGGGTGAATTAAGAGTTGAAACATAGGCTTCGATTGCGTGGGTCAAAGCATCCATACCTGTGTAGGCTACCTGCTTGGGAGGCAGTGTTGTAACTAAGGCAGGGTCAACAATAGCGATGTCGGGGGTAATTTCGAAGTCTGCAAGGGGATATTTTACGCCCTTTGCATAGTCTGTAATAACCGAGAAGGCTGTTACCTCTGTAGCAGTTCCCGATGTTGAGGGGATTGCTGCAAATTTAGCTTTTTGACGAAGCTTGGGGAAGCTGAAGGGAGTGCAGAGTGTTTCGAAGGTTGTGTCGGGATATTCATAGAAAGCCCACATAGCCTTTGCTGCGTCAATAGGCGAGCCGCCGCCGATTGCAACGATCCAGTCGGGCTCAAACTCTCTCATAACTTCTGCGCCCTTCATAACTGTTTCAACTGAAGGATCCGGCTCTACGCCTTCGAAAATTTTAACTTCCATACCGGCTTCTTTTAAATATTCCTCTGTTTTAGCCAAAAAGCCGCCTCTTCTCATAGAGCTGCCGCCTGTAACAATTATAGCCTTTTTGCCCTCTAAGCTTTTAAGGTTTGAAAGGGCATCTTTTCCGTAATATAAATCTCTGGGTAATGTAAATCTTCCCATTATGTAGTCCTCCTTTTTATTCTTTAAATATTGTTAAAGTATTAACACTTTTCTTTGAGTATATTTTAACACTAACATACACC
>JAJBVU010000181.1 GCA_020859645.1 Eubacterium sp.
ATTATATCAGTTGAATATGATAAGAAAAAAGAATTTCTTTATGCGCTTAGGTTTAATAATGAGATTGAGTTTTTCTGCGGCAATTCAGAATGCTTTAAAACTAATTATTCTGTTGACGGAGTTTGGAAACACGCTGTAGATATATTGCCGCCCTTTGCTAAATGGGGTGAAAACAAAGAAATAACACAGTATTTTGATACTGTAGAAGATTTGGAAAAGGATTTTCATTTTGACGGCAAGCCTTTAAATAAATTGTGGGATATAATTGAAATAAAATGTATACTTTAAAATATTACTTTTTTAAGCCGCTTGACAAGAACAGGGTTCTTTGATAATATTATTGATGTATGGCATATCTGAAAGCCACTTTCGGGGGTATGGTTTTCAGATATGCCTTAAGGATATTAGAATTTTTTACAGCGCTTTTAGGAGGTGCGATGATGACAGAAATGTATGATGAAGGTCTCGCCAATATTTTGGTTGTAGGCGTAGGCGGAGCAGGGGGAAACGCCGTAAACCGTATGATAGAAAATGAAATCGGCGGCGTTAATTATTTGGCGGTAAACACCGATGTTATGGCTTTGGATCAGAGCCTGACCCCCGAGGACAACAGAATTGTTATAGGCAAAAAGGTAACAAGAGGCTTAGGCGCCGGCGGCAGACCTGCAGTAGGCTATGACGCCGCTAAGGAAAGCAAGGACGAAATCAGCGCAAGACTTGAGGGAGCCGATATGGTGTTTATTACTGCCGGAATGGGCGGCGGAACAGGCACAGGGGCAGCACCCTTAATTGCCGACCTTTCAAAGAGTATGGGCGCTCTTACGGTAGGGGTTGTTACAAAGCCCTTTACATTTGAGGGCAGAAAAAGAGCAAGATTTGCGGAAGAGGGCATAAACAGTATTAAAGACGCTGTTGACACTCTTATTGTTATTCCCAATGAAAACCTTATAGGCGTTTCCAACAAAAACACTACCTTAAACGATGCCTTTAAAATGGCTGACGAGGTTCTTATGCAGGGTGTTTCCGGCATTTCAAACCTTATTTCAAATACAGGTATTATTAACGTTGACTTTGCAGACGTTAAAACAATTATGAGCAACAAGGGCATTGCCCATATGGGCATAGGCACAGCCGACAATGTAGCGGAAGCTATGCTTGAAGCCATTAACTCACCCTTGCTTGAAACCTCTATAAACGGAGCAAAATATGTCTTGGTAAACATTACCGGAGACGAAAACTTAAGCCTTTACGATGTAAACGAGGCTATGACCCCTGTTGAAGAAATTGTTGATCCCGATGCCGAGATTATTTTCGGTACTTCCGTAAACAACAACCTTAAGGGCGACGTTATTGTTACTCTTGTGGTGACAGGTCTTTCAAACACAGGTGATATTCAGCAGCCGAGCTTTTCCGCTCCCACTCCTGTTGAGACTGCACCTCAGCCAACTGCTCAGAGAGAAATTTCTCTTCCCGAAACCAGTTCTCACAGAAACAGCTCTTCCTTCGTTCTTGAAAGAGAAGAAAGACAGCCCGGAGAGGAAAACACAGAAAGATTTAAAAATGCGGAAATTAATATTCCCGACTTTTTGAGAAGAAGATCTTAAAATATTTATGAACTTTAACTGCGCCCGTAAGATTATTTACGGGCGTAAAAAATATAAGGAGAAATGTTTTTATGGTGCAAAATTTAAAGGCTTTTTTTAACAGGGGTTTTTCAGCCCTTGAAAGATACGGCTTTTCGGCTTTGCTTTGTATGTGCTTATACAGACTTAAAAGAACTATGTTTGAAAGCTCTTACAACAGCCTTGCCTTAAAAAGAGATAAGCTTGCTTTAAAAACAACGGAGCTAAAGTATAAGCCCCTTATTTCCTTTGTGGTGCCTGTTTATAATGTTGAGGAATATCAGCTGAGAGAATGTATTGAATCGGTTTTAAACCAAACCTATGATAATTTTGAGCTTATTTTGGCTGACGATGCTTCAACATGGGAAAGCGTTCCCAAGGTTTTAAAGGAATATGAGGGCAGAAACAAGGTTAAAGTCATTTACAGAAGCGAAAACGGAAACATTTCTCTATGCACAAATACAGCCATTGAAGCGGCGGAAGGGGAGTTTATTGCCCTTTTGGACTGCGATGATATTTTAACCCCCAATGCCTTATATGAAATAACAAAGCTTTTAAACGAAAACCCTTCTCTTGACTTTATTTACAGCGATGAGGACAAAATTGACAACAAAGGCAAAAAAAGAAGCTTTCCCAATTTTAAGCCGGACTATTCTCCCGACACTCTTTTAAGCCTTATGTATACCTGTCATTTGGGAGTTTACAGACGGAGCATTATAAACGAAATCGGCGGCTTAAGAGTGGGCTTTGAAGGCGCACAGGATTATGACCTTGTTTTGAGATTTTGCGAAAAAACAGATAAAATAGGACATATTCAAAAGGTGCTTTATCACTGGAGAAAAAGACCCGAGTCTACTGCCGCAAAGTCATACAGTAAGAACTATACCTCTTCAGCCGCTTACAGGCTTAAGGAGGAAGCCCTTAAAAGAAGGAAAATTAAGGGTCATCTTGAAGAGGTTCAGGGAACAGGTCAGTACAGAGTTGTTTATAATGTTCCCGAAAATGCTCTTGTCAGTATAATCATTCCCTCTAAAGATAACTATGATGTTTTAAAAAGGTGCGTTTTAAGCGTAATTCAAAAAACAGAGTATAAGAACTATGAAATTATTGCTGTTGACAATGGCAGCAGTGAAGAAAACAAAGAAGCAATTTCAAAGCTTTGCAGTGAAAACAACATTCTTTATTACTACGAAAAAGAAAATTTTAACTTTTCAAAAATGTGCAATAAGGGTGCGGAGTTTTCAAAAGGGGATTTTCTTATATTCTTAAACGATGATACTGAAATAATCGACGGCAAATGGCTTGAAAGAATGACAGGTCAGGCGGCTCAGCCCCATACGGGAGCAGTTGGCGCAAAGCTTCTCTACCCCAATTCAAGTCAAATTCAGCACGACGGAATTATAAATCTGCCCGTCGGTTCAAGCCATGCCCTTTTACAGATGAATGACAAGGCTGTTTTGGATTTCGGCAGAAACAGGCTTGACTTTAATTATATTGCGGTCACTGCGGCTTGCCTTTGTATTGACAAAAAGAAATTTAATGAAATCGGCGGCTTTTTCGAAGGACTTAAAATAGCCTATAATGACGTTGACCTTTGCTTTAAGCTTTATGAAAAGGGCTATTACAATGTTGTGAGAAATGACGCTGTTTTATATCACTATGAATCGCTCAGCAGAGGAAATGATGAAAAGAGCATAAAGAAGCTTAAAAGGCTTGAAGAGGAAAGGGAGCTGCTTTTTGAAAGACATCCGAATTTAAGGGGCAAAGATCCCTTCCACAATAATAATTTAGCCAAAAACAGACTTGATTTTGACGCAGACTACAGCAGACCTCTCACATACAGCTTTGTTTCCGAAAAAAATAAGCTTTCGGAAAGTATTAATATCAAGGGCAGGCTTTATAATATTTTTGATGGCGATGTTTTGGATATAAGAGGACAGGTCTTTTTAGAGAAAGGCTTTTTTAAGGGCTTTAATAAAATCTATCTTGTTTTAATTTCACAGGAGGGCAAAGTCTATGCCTTTGAAACTCAAAGCTATATTGACCCGGAAAGCTGTTTAAAGGGCGAAAATGACAGGGGAGGCTTTTGCTGTTATATAGAAAAGGACTGCCTTAAAAAAGAAATTTATGAAATCGGAGCCGTCATTGAAACACCTATAT
>JAJBVU010000165.1 GCA_020859645.1 Eubacterium sp.
AAATCAAGTGGTCCATAAGTATAAATTTAAACAGGAAGCATATTTTTTTATACACTCTGCGACAAAGTCCGTCATATATTTTTCGGCTTTGCTTTCATAGGCGCAAATTCCGTCCTTCTTCTCAAAGGGATAGTTTAAAATAAGTGAAGAGGGATATTCCTTCCTTGCGGCTTTTAAATATTTGGGGCTTATTCTGAAGCCCCCTAAGCCTATATCCGTAATTTTCTCAGGCGAGACATAAGAAAAGCATTCCCTTATAAATTCGTCATAGGTTTCTTCAAAATTGTCCGTTTTTAAAATGGGGTCGAAGGAAAGCCTGACCTTAAAGCCCAAATCAGCAGCTTTTTTAACAGCTTTTAACCTTGATGACAGGGTTGGAGCAAATTTTTCGTATCTTTCAGCGGTTTCCTTAGGGGAAAGTGTAAAAGCTAAAATGAAGTTATCGAGAGGACTTTTCCCATCCAAAAAGCTTATGTCGGAACATTTTGTTCTGAGTTCGATTTTTACATTTGGGTTTTCAGACGCAAAGTCATACCACCTGCCGCAAAGCCCCAAAAGCTTCTCAAAAGCAAGAAGGTCCGTATCATAGGAAACGCAGAGAAAAATTTCCTTATCTTTAGATATCCTTTTCACGTCCTTAAAATAGTCCTCAATGTTTGTGAAAACAACAACATTTCCCGAAGGGTACATTCCCCTTAAGTAGCAGTATTCGCAGTCATAAAGGCAGTTTAACACAAATGAGGTATAATAAAATTCATCGTTTCCGAAGCTTTGACAAAAGGGCGCTCCTCTGTATACCCTCTCCCCTTTGTTTTCAGCCAAAATAAGAGCCTGAGCCTGTTTTTGAGCGGAAAAGCTTTGACCCGGCCTGTTAAAAACGTCCTTATAATGGTTTATTAAAATAATTTCGGAAGTCTCGAAACGGCTTAAAATTTCTTTTACGTAGGGACTGTCTGTAATGTTTTTTTCAACATATATATGGGAAAATTTTTTATAAAACACGTCTTTTGATTTTTTCAAGAACATCACGTCCTTCCGCTTTTGTTTTTACCCGGGGTAAGCTCTTTAAGAGCTCTAAAGAATCTCCCCCTTTAAGCTTAAAGAAGCCCAAAAGCTCCTTTAAAATGACAGTTTGGGAAACACTCAGACGAAGCTTTTCCGCTTCCTTAAGAATTTCTCCCTCAAGCTCAAAGCCCGTTTCAACAGGGGGAACCGTCTTTATTCTTTCAATAATATCCTCCGCATATTCCTTAACAAGTCTGTAAATTTTATTTTGATTTAAGACTTCAAAATCGCCTTTATCGGAAACAATCTTTATAAAAAAGCACCTTTCCGAGGAAAAATGACCTCTGACACATTCGAAAACAGCGGCTCCTTCCATATCGCAAAGCTTACCCTCGGGGATATTCCTTTCGGGCTTCAAACAGGTTATAAGCTCCCTTTCGGGTAAGCCCAAATTATAGACCAAATCGGGGAAGTACTCTTTTTCCACCGCCGGAAAGCTTATTTTATTGCAGATGTAAACCCCTTTTTCGTCACCTCCGCAAATGCCGGCGTTCAGAAAAATGTCGCCCTTTCGGGGCTCTTTTTTTCCCAAAACAAAGCCCAAAGCAGAGGCGGAAGTCAAAACTCCCGCCCCCGTAACAGTCAATATATAATTTTCATTCTTAAACACCCTGACCCTGCCGAAAGAAAAATCCTCCTTAAGCCCCAAAAGCTCAATAAAGGGCTTTGCTTCGCAGAAAAGGGCTGTTGACAAATAAATCATAGCTTATTCTCCTCAGATGTCGAAAAGCTTGTAAATTTTATAGATTATAACCGCCGATTCGGCTCTTGTGGTTCGGCTTTGGGGGTTAAGCCTGCCCTTGCTGCCGCTGACAATGTTTATGAGCACAAGGTTGGCGGTGCTTTGCTTTGCGTAGTCCGCTACGGAAGAAGCGTCGGAGAATTTATCCAAAACGGAGAGGCTTGCGTCAGCCAAATTAGCCTTAAGTGAAAGGGCTTTTTCCGTCATAACCATCATATCCTGCCTTGTTATATAGCCCTCGGGGTCGAATTTTCCGCTGCCTGTTCCGCTGACAACACCCAAAGCCTTGGCTGTTCCCACTGCATTTGCGTAATATTTGCTTTCCGCTACGTCTGAAAAGTTGTCGGAATATTCTCCCTCAAGCCCCAAAACATTTACAAGCATAAGAAGGAAGTCCGCACGCCTTACATTATCAGCCGGAGCAAAGTTGTTGTGACCTACACCGCTTACAACACCCTGAGCCGCAAGGGTTTCAACAGCTTCTTTAGCCCAGTTGTAATAGGCTGTCATATCGCTGAAGTTAATGTTTACAGGTGCGGAGGTGGTTGCTTCAGTAACTGCCTCAGTAACGGCTTCAGTTGCCGCTTCGGTCTGAGCCTGTGTAACGGCTTCCGTTGTTGCTTCCGTTACAGTGTCGGTTGATGAAGTGCCTGATCCGTAATATGATGTCAGGAAGTTAGCCATTGTGGAGTTCCCTTTAACAAGCCCGTATCTGAAGTGAATTTCACCCGATATTTTGGAAATCTGCCTGTTTAAAGCAAGCTGACGGCTTATTTCGTCCGTTCCGTACCACACGCTTGTTTCCGAAGCGCCGCTTGAACGGTATGTAGCCATTCCTATGTATAATTTTGTAGAGCAGTCGGCAAGCTGCTCAGCCCACCAGTTAGCCAAAACCTGATAGTCAGCCACTGTGTAGCCTATGTTCCAGTAAATCTGAGGAGCTATGTAGTCAATCCATTCGCTTTGCGCCCATTTTCTTGTGTCCGCAAAATAGCTTGTATAGGACTCGTTGCCTGTTGTGTCTGAGCCTTCTGCCATAGTGGCTTTGTTTGCCCAAATTCCCGTAGGGGAAACGCCGAAAAGAATGTCAGGGTCGGCGGCATGAAGCTGAGTATTAAGCTCCTTAATCAAAAGGTCAACGTTGTTTCTTCTCCAAGCCTCGATTGAGGTAAAGCCCGAGCCGTATTTGGCAAAGGTTACGCTGTCGTCAAAGCCTGTTCCCGGGTAGAAATAATCGTCCATATGAATGCCGTCTATGTCGTAGTTATTGACTATTTCCAAAGCGCCTTCAACAAGCATGCTTCTGACCTCAGGCAGACCGGGGTCGAAATAATATTGATTGTCGGTATATTTAATTATGTAGTCCGGGTTTAAAACCGCCGGGTTGTTTGCTGCCAAAGACTTAAGCTCAGTGTCGTTTGCGTCATTGTTTTTTGTAACTCTGTAGGGGTTAATCCATGCGTGAACCTTTATGCCCGATGAATGTGCTGTTGTTATCCAGTATGCAAGGGGGTCAAAGCCGTTTTCAGGGGCTGTGCCCTGAGTGCCTGTCAGATATTTACTCCAGGGGTAAATGTCCGATTTATAAAAGGCGTCTGAACAGGGTCGAACCTGTAAGAATATGTTGTTTATGCCCATTGACTTACAGCCGGAAATTATTTCGTCCGCCTGTGACTTTAAGCTTGCTTCGCTTGTAGTGCCTGCCGTTGGGTAGTCAAGGTTTAAAACGGTGGAAACCCAAATTCCCCTCATTTCGTCACCCTCGCAAATTGCTGTTATACTGAAGCTTTGAAAAAACACTGCCGTCAGAATAAGCAGCGCCAAAAATCTCTTTAATTTCATTTTGCCCATCGTCCTTTCTTATTTTATATTTTTTTCTCTCTTTATGTACACTTATTACTATTATATCATAGCTTACAAAAAAATAACACCCCTAAAATTTTACTCTTTCATAAAATTTTTATTGATTTTTATG
>JAJBVU010000077.1 GCA_020859645.1 Eubacterium sp.
CCTGCTCCTCTATTCTATGCACTATCTTAGATAACCATATCCATATACCTCGCAACTGCATTTTCCCAACTTGGCAGTTTTTCGAATCCTGGTTCCATAAGTTTTTCCTTACTCAATCTACTGTTTTTCGGTCTTTTCGCCTTGCTTAAATATTCTTGAGTTGAAATATGATTTATCTTAACATTTATTTTACTTATCTCAAATATCTTCTCCGCAAATTCGGCCCAACTGCAAACGCCTTCATTGGCGGCATGGTAAATCCCATATTTATCTGTTGGTATCATATCAACTAACAGTTTGGATAAATCTACGGTATACGTTGGCGAACCAACCTGGTCTGACACTACATCTATCACTTCTTTTTCTTGTCCCAATCTGAGCATAGTTTTAACAAAATTGTTGCCATTACTGCCAAACACCCAAGATATGCGTACAATAAAATATTTGTTCAACAGCCTTTGTACCGCTACTTCGCCTTCAAGCTTTGTTTTACCATACATATTCTGCGGATTTGGTATATCATCTACTTCATAAACTCCTTCTTTAGTACCATCAAATACATAGTCAGTACTAATGTACATCATTTTGGCGTTTATTTTCTTACATATTTTAGCAATGTTCTCAGTACCTATGACATTAACTTTATAACAAAGTTCCGGTTCATCTTCCGCCCGATCTACAGCCGTATACGCACCGCAATGAATAACTGCATCTGGCAGATAATCCTCTATAAATTGCTTTGCTGCCGCATAATCAGTAATATCAAACTGCTGCCTGCCTGTACCAATACATTTTATGTTTCTATGTCGTAATTCATTTACTACATCATATCCAAGCTGCCCGTTTGCTCCAGTTACAAGAACTTTCATTAGTTCACCTATCTCCGTACATCTTTTGATAATACTTTTGATATTCTCCACTGATAATTGCTTCCCACCAACTACGGTTTTCTAAATACCACTTTATTGTTTTCTTGATTCCATCAGCAAACTTTACTTCCGGCAGCCATCCAAGTTCACTATGTATCTTAGTTGGATCAATAGCATAACGCATATCGTGTCCTTTACGATCAGGTACATAAGTAATCAAGCTTTCAGGTTTGCCAAGTTCTCTGCAAATAATTTTAACAATATCAATGTTGCTCATTTCATTATGACCGCCAATATTGTAAACCTCTCCTGCTTTGCCACTATGAATTATTAAATCAATAGCTTTGCAATGATCTTCTACATAAAGCCAATCGCGAACATTTCCCCCGTTGCCATATACCGGCAACAGTTTGTCGTTTAAAGCATTAACTATCATTAGGGGTATCAGTTTCTCGGGAAAATGATATGGCCCATAATTGTTAGAGCAACGCGAAATGCTTACCGGCAATCCATAAGTCCTGCTATAGGCCAAAACCAACAGGTCTGCACTTGCTTTTGAACTGCTGTACGGCGAGCTTGTATGTAAAGGTGTAGTTTCTGTAAAAAATAAATCAGGCCTATCTAAAGGAAGATCACCATATACTTCATCTGTAGAAACCTGATGATAGCGTTCAATGCCATATTTACGACAAGCATCCATCAAAACAGCAGTTCCCATTATATTGGTTTGTAAAAACACTCCCGGGTCTTCAATAGACCGATCTACATGAGATTCAGCAGCAAAATTAACTATTATATCAGGCTGCACTTCTTCAAAAAGTTTATAGACAGCTTCACGATCACAGATATCTGCCCTGCAAAAGGAAAAATTAGGGTTATCTATGACAGCCTTCAATGTAGCTAGATTGCCTGCATAAGTAAGTTTATCTAAGCAGATAACACGATGTTGAGAATATTTTTTAAGAATATAGAAGATAAAATTGCTTCCAATAAAACCGGCTCCACCGGTAACGATGATTGTCATGTTCTGCCTTCTTCACTGTAAAATATCTAATAACATTTAAGCGTAAAATAATGGTTCAATATCTTTAATAAATGGATGCTGCTTATCTTTTTCAGAAAGAATCGGGGCAGATATACCCCAGTCTATCCCCAGCTCCAGATCATTCCAACGAATACCTACATCGGCTTCGGGATCATAATAATTGTCCGCTTTATAAAGAAATTCCACTTCATCCGTCAATGTAAGAAATCCATGACCAAAACCACGAGGTATGAGCAGTTGTTTTTTGTTTTTGGCACTCAGTTCCACCGCAATCCATTGTTTATATGTAGGGCTGCTCTGGCGTAAATCAACAGCTACATCAAGAACTGCACCTTGCGTGCAGTGCACTAACTTAGCCTGTGCTTTATTGCCTTTTTGGAAATGGATACCACGCAGAGTTCCTTTTACTGTGCTTCTCGAGTGATTATCCTGCACAAAATCGTAATATAATCCAAACTCTTCCATAGTACGCTTACTCCAGCTTTCCATAAAAAAGCCTCTATTATCTTCAAAAATATCCGGTGTTAAAATTACTACTCCTGCAAGTTTTGTTTTTGTTATTACCATAGTTATGTAATCTCCGCAAAATTAGTATTTGATTTTACCATCTGCAACTTTTTGCAAATATTGCCCATAGGGTGATTTTCCATAGGCTTTAGCAGCCGCAAGCAGCTGCTCCGTATCTATCCATCGATTATGGTAAGCAATTTCTTCCAATACGGCTATCGGTATCCCGGCTCGTGTCTCAACAGCTTTTACAAATTCTGCGGCATCATTAAGACTGTCCACAGTACCTGTATCAAGCCAGGCATAGCCGCGTCCCAGGGTAATTACAGTCAATTCATCGTTATCTAAATATATTTTATTCAAATCAGTTATTTCCAGCTCACCACGTATAGACGGTTTTAAGGTTTTGGCATACTCACAAACTTTATTATCATAAAAATAAAGACCTGTAACCGCATAATTACTTTTAGGTTCAGCAGGCTTTTCTTCTAAAGAAACAGCTTTTCCCATTTCATTGAACTCAACTACGCCAAAGCGTTCCGGTTCTTCTACGTAATAACCAAAGACGATCGCTCCCTTTTTTATTGCCGCAGCATTCTTTAAATATTGGGTAAGACCTGCTCCATAAAAAATATTATCGCCCAAAACCATAGCACAATTATCATCTGCAATAAATTCTTCTCCCAAAATAAAGGCCTGAGCTAAACCATCAGGTGAAGGCTGCGCCTTATAGCTCAATCGCAAACCATATTTACTACCATCACCTAAAAGCTTTTCAAAATTAGGTATATCTTGCGGTGTAGAAATTATCAATATTTCTCGTATACCAGCTAACATCAGCGTAGATAATGGGTAAAAAATCATCGGTTTATTGTATATCGGCAGCAGCTGTTTGCTTGTAACCATAGTAATTGGATATAAGCGTGTACCACTGCCACCTGCTAAAATTATGCCTTTCATAAATCTCACTTCTCTCTAGTATTTTTCAAAGCCCGCCGTGTAGCATTCAAATACCCATATCCCCATCTTAAATCAGGTTCAAGATATGCACCTTCGCTCCATTCATTCCACGCATTAATGAAAATTAATGCCTCATCAATTCGTCCTTCTTTTTTCTTAACTTGAGTTTCACAAATGATATCTTCAAGCCATTTTTGATATAATTCAGGTGTTGAACCATCTAAAATAATCCCTTTATTAACTTTACGAGCACTATTGTCCCACATGGGTGCAATTGCCCTATATGTTTTTCGTAAATTCACTTCAAAATATCTCTTACTCAAAACAAATTCTTCATAATCATAAATATTTCCCAAAAAATCATCGCAAACAAAGTTCTTATC
>JAJBVU010000242.1 GCA_020859645.1 Eubacterium sp.
TCGGGGATTTTGGGGAATATGGCTTATTTGGTATGAAAATCCGAAAAACCTTACTCTATTTAGGAGAAAAGCCTGTCGGTTGTTACATAAGGGTCTATATTGTTACAAATTCTTTACAAATTTAAAAAACCCTTGATTTTAAACTCAAACAGTGATATATTAATAACAAGCCAAGCAACAAAGGCGGTCAATGAAAATACAAGCGGCGATACGGCGGAAAGCCTTCATGCTGAAAACTCGGCAGGCAGTTTCTTCATTATATATAATAGTGAAAAGCTGTTCGGCGACAGTAAGGGCTTTGTCGGACGCACGATTTAAAGCCTACTGTCAGACAGAAAAGCTTTGAAGGGCTTACCCCCCATAGAGGGAGCTGTCCTTAAAGCAAAAGCCTTAAAAAGCTTTGATGTTGAAAAGTGTCGGCGAATTGTTACAGTTTTGTTACAATTAATTTTTGTATATTGACTTGATTTGTTTGCGGTGCTATAATATCCTATGTAAAAGAGGTATCTATGCTCAGACCTCTGCACTAATCATTTTTTCATTAAGGAGGAAAAAAAATGAAAAGAAAAATAGCTTTACTTTTAGCATTGGCTATGACAGCTTCAATGCTTCCCGTAAACGCTTTTGCTTCTTCATCTAACAAGGTTAACAAAGTAGTATCTGTTAAAGATGAAGCTGAAGTAGACGGCGTTTATCTTAAGATCACACCTACTGAAGAAGTTGAAACAGGCGATACAATCGTCCTCAGCTTCGAAAACACAGAAGTATTCCCATCAGAATATTTTGATGAATCAAACTTCAATAGTACTGCTAAGAACTTCGCAGTTCTTCAGGGTAACGGAAGCTCAAGCAACACATACGCTGCTCTCTTTAAGCAGGTAGAAAACAACACAAAGCCCGCTACAGTTCTTAAGAACCTTTGGGGCACAAACGGCGGCAACCTTGACGATATCTATATTCCTTGGAGAATTACCAGAACAGGTAAGCAGGAAATGAACGTTGAGCTCTTCCCCATTCCCGGTTCAATGGCTGACGTTACTTACTCAAGCATGAACAAGCCTTACTACTACATTCCTCTTGCAGTTTACGCTGACGGCGAAGGAACAATGACAGTTTCTATCGACTCTAACGAAACTTCAATCAGCAGCACAACTATCACTTTTGCTAACAGCACAGGCGACAGCGGCGCTACAACAACAACAGTTGACGACGTTCTTGACTTCAACGAAAGCATTGAATTCAGCGACGCTAAGGGCAACTCAATCAGAATTAAGGAAACAGTAGCCGGCACATTTGAAACAGGTACTCTTACAATCAGAGTAAACGGCGGTTTCGAATTCAACACATCTTCTTCAAATCCTGTTGTTACAGCAGGTACAAACTCACCTTCATTTACTCAGGGCACAACAACTGTAGACGAGGATAAGATCACTATTGCTCTTACATTTGCTACACCTCCTGCAACTAAGGCATCAAGCATCATCATCACAGGTATCGTTGTAGAGCCTGAAGACGAAGATGACGACTGGGGCGAAGTTAAGTTCACATTCAAGGGTATCGGCATGACAAGCGAGACTGTTACAGTTGCTAACAGAGCTGACTACGGCATGACAATGACTCTTGAAGAAGATCCTACAACTATCCTTACAGGTTTTGCTTACGACGTTGACTCAGACCTTGACGAAGACGATTTCGTAACAGCAGAAGTTCACCTTGAAGAAACAATCGCTGACACATGGAACACAAAGCAGAAGATGTACTTCAAGCTTCCTGACATGGTTAAGATTGTTGACTTCGAGATCAACGATGACAAGTATGTAAGCGGCGACACAATCGAAGATATCGCTTATGCAACAGATGACGGTTCTACACTCGTTATCCCCAGACTTAACGACTATTCAACAACTGACGGCGTTAATGATAAAGAATGCTCAGAATTTGACATCAAGTTCTATGTAACAATTGACCCCGCTTTCGGCGACAATGACATCACACTTTCAGTTTACGGCGCTGGTATCGAAGAAGGCGTTATCGCTGACAAGGTTATCGCTAAGGCAGTTACACCTATCTCAGTTTCTACAGAAACAACAAAGACAAACATTGGTTACTCAGCAATCGAAACAGCTGACATCACAATCACAGAGGCTGTTGCAGGCGCAATCCTTGACAAAGAAGACATCGAAGTTTATATCGACACAGCTTGGACATCAGGCGACATCGGTATTGATGACAGCGACATCGAAGTTGAAGCTAACGGCGGCGAGCTCGCAGTTAAGGCTTACAAGACAAAGACAGTTAACAGCCAGCAGTATGTAGTAATTCCTGTTGACAAGCAGAGCTACACAACACCCGGTTCAATCTCAATCACAGGCGTATCAGTTGGTACATCAAGAAGCGTACCTTACGGTGACTACGATCTTAACATCGCAGGTGCTGCAGTTCTTAACAACTATGACGAAGATTACGAAGATGATTACGGCACAGACATCACAGTTGCTAACCTTGACAGAACAAACGACAAGTACAGCTTCGTTTGGACACAGGACAACACAGATGCTTACAGCTATGACGCATATCTTTCAGTAATCACACAGACAGAGACACTTGACGAAGTAGTTAGCGTAACAATCGGCGAGACAACTATCTACATCAATGGCGAAGCTTACACAATGGAAGTAGCTCCTTACATCCAGGCTTCTTCAGCTAGTACAATGGTTCCTCTTCGTTTCGTAACTCTTGCTCTCGGTGTTGATACAGATGCTATCACAAGCGGCAGCGCTGACGAATCATCTACAGTAACATGGGATGCTAACACAAAGACAGCTACTATCTTCTATGCAGCAGGTTCAGGACAGAAGATCATTCAGTTCACAGCAGGCAGCAACACAATGGTAGTTGACGGTACATCTGTTCCTATGGATAACGGCGTAGTTGCTGAAATCACAGACAGCAGAATGTTCGTTCCTTTCAGAGCTCTTGGTACAGCACTTGGTGTTCCCGTATCATGGGATGAAACAACAAGAACAGCTACTTACAACGCTAAATAATTTATCTTAAATTAATAAGCTTAATAAGTAAACCATAAAAGAAAAGCCCTCAGTTTTGAGGGCTTTTCGCTTTGTGGGGAAAATGCGGACAAAAAAAGCTCCCCTTGAGGGGAGCTGTCAGACACCTTGAAATTTTTTCCTCCATTAGATTTTATTGAAAAAAGAATTTCAAGGCAGCTGACTGAGAGGTGATATATTTTACGAAGATAATGTAAGTATATTACAAATACTGCAAAAACCTCACCTCTCCGTCACACTGCGTGTGCCACCTCCCCTCAAGGGGAGGCTTGTAGGCTCCTTTAAGATTTCGCCACTCTAGGATAGGCTGTCATTGCCAAAATCCTTAAGTTGACAGCATTGCCCTTGAGGGAGGTTTTTCGGCTGTTAGCCGTTGTCTTCTTCCTCTTTCATAAATTCAGCAAAGGTAGAATAATGCTTATATTTTTCGGGATGACGTTTCATTTCATCACGTTCATTAATGGCAGCAATGGTTTCGGCATTAGGTTCTTCTCTTTGGATAAAAAAAGGTATAGCATTCTCATAGATTGCCTGCCTTAAAAAAATATTAACGGCAGTGGACAAGTCCATTCCGAAATCAGCAAAGAGTTTCTGCGCCTTTGTTTTTATATCTGAATCAATAGAAATACTGGTTGATACTTTTGCCATTCTTATCACCTCAGTTATTATATTATACTTATATTATAT
>JAJBVU010000155.1 GCA_020859645.1 Eubacterium sp.
GTATAACATTTTTTTTAATGTAAATGATAACGAATTTTTTCATCTTTGTCAAGAAAATATGTGCAAAACACCTAAAAAATCTGTGTAAAGTCTTTGAAAAAAGGCTCTTACCCTAAATATTTAAAGATAAGAGCCTTTTTGTAATATATAAAAATTTGAGGAGGGTGTGATTTTTTAATTATTCGTATCTTAAAGCTTCGATAGGGTCTAAGAGAGCCGCTTTTCGTGCCGGATATACGCCGAAAATTATTCCTATGGCGCTTGATATGGCTACTGCCAAAATTACGGAGTTGACGGAAACCACGCTTGACATACCCAAAATATGCCCGGCTATAAGCCCTGCCGCCCAGCCGAAAATTATTCCCAAAAGGCCTCCTAAGGAAGTCAAAATTATGGCTTCTATTACAAACTGAAGCATAATATCCGAATTTTTAGCACCGATTGACTTTCTTATGCCTATTTCTCTTGTTCTTTCCGTTACGGTAACCATCATTATGTTCATAACCCCTATACCCCCTACAATAAGAGATATGGCGGCAACACCGCTTATTAAAAGGGTTACGGTTCCCGTTACCTCGTTCATAGCTTCAAGCTGAGCCGTTGTGGATTCACAGTTATACATTTCAGAGGTGTTGTGTTCCTCATCTAAAATAGCTATAATTCTTTCGGAAAGCTCGTCTGTGTTGTCCGGGTCCTCAGCTGTCAGAGTTATATTTGTAAGGTTTTTTTGGTTAAACAGTCTCTGGGCTGTTGTTATGGGGATAACTATATCCTCGGGATATTCGTCTGCATACTGTGAGGACGCAGCCTCGCTTTCGTCCTTAACTATGCCTATTACGGTGTATTTTTGAGAGCCCTTCCATGATTTAAGGCTTATTTTTTCGCCTATAACGGCGTTTGAACAGTAGCCGAAAACCTTGTTTGCGGTGGTGTTTGTTATTACCGCAACCTTGCTTTTCTCGTCAATCTGTGTTTGGCTTATGTAGCTTCCGTAAAGAAGAGTAGGCGACATTATGTCATAATAGTCAGCCCCTACCCCTGTTATAGATGCCGTATTTGTCTCTTTGGGGTCAAGAAGCTTTACATAACAATTGCTTGAAGAATATGTGGGAGACATATATTTAACTCCATCTGTGTCCTTCAAAAGCTCATAATCGTCTAAGGTCAGGGCGTTTGAAGAAAACATCTGACGGGGGGAATTGCTTCTTAATGAGATTGTCATTCTGCCTACGCCCAAGCTGTCAAACTGCTCTTCGATTTCAGCCTGTGAGCCGTTGCCTATTGAAAAAATCGCAATAACAGAAGCTATGCCTATAATTATGCCCAGCATAGTCAAAAATGTTCTCATTTTGTTTGAAAGCACGTTTTTAAACGCCGATTTTATGTTTTCGCCTATGGGCATTATACATTCACATCCTTAAACTCTTCTTCAACGGGGCGGTCGCTGATTGTGCGTCCGTCCTTAAAGGTTACAATACGTTTTGTGTGAGCCGCTACGTCAGGCTCATGAGTAACCATTACTATAGTAGACCCTTCTTCATTGAGTCTTTTAAATATATCTATAATTTCAAAGGTAGATTTTGAGTCCAAATTTCCCGTTGGCTCATCGGCTAAAATTATGGCAGGGTTGTTGACCAGTGCCCTTGCTATAGCCACTCTTTGCCGCTGACCCCCTGACATTTCGTTGGGCTTATGCTTAATTCTTTCGCTTAAGCCCACTATGTCAAGGGCTTCCTTTGCCCTTTTGTGCCTTTCGGCAGCAGGTGCACCGGCATAGAGCATAGGCAGTTCAACATTTTCAAGAGCCGTCAGCTTAGGCAGAAGATTAAATGACTGAAAAACAAAGCCTATTTTTTTATTTCTTATTTCCGAAAGCATTTTATCGGGAGTTTTTGAAATATCTATGCCGTCCAATATATAAGTCCCCTCTGTGGGCTTGTCAAGACAGCCTAAAATATTCATCATTGTGGACTTTCCCGAGCCGGAGGAACCCATTATTGAAACGAACTCGCCTTTATCGACCCATAGGTCCACCTCCTTGAGCGCCACCACCTCCAAAGCCCCCTGACGGTAACATTTGGTCAGACCTGTTATCTCTATCATTCTGCATCATACCTCCCATACCTCCGTTTTGTTCTGCGGAAGGAGCGCTGTCTCCGCTGTTATCCTCAGCCGTCATTTGGCTGTAAAGAGTCATAACCTCTTCAACGGACATACCTTCTTCCGTTCCTTCCGGTGCGGAAACAAGTATTCTGTCCCCTTCGTTAAGCCCCGATATAACCTCTATATATGCGTCGCTTGCTTCCCCTGTTTCAATAACGGTTTTTTCAAGCTTGTTCTGCTGACTTATTTTATAAACCCATGAGGTTCCGTCCTCGTCCTTATTAACTGCGGAGGAGCTTATCATAAGCAGATCGGAGGACTCTTTTGTCGTAATTTCAAGGTCAAGGCTGTAGCCGGGCTTTAATATTCCGTCGGGATTGTCTACCGATATTTCTATGGGAACAGTTGTCTCAGTACCCATATTTGTTGTGGTATCGTCTGCACTGGGTGAAATCTTGGTAATTGTGCCTGTGTAAACCTTGTCCTCCAAGCCGTCAGAGGTCATTGTTACCTTTTGACCCAGAGCCAAAAGGGGAGCGTCATATTCTTCAATGTTTGCGCTGACTATAAGATTGTTGAAGTCCGCCACGTAGAGAATAACGGTGTTTTCCTCGGTGTATGTTCCTTCGTCAACACAAACCTCAGTGACCTTTCCCGAAACAGACGCATATGTATAATAAACAAGCTCTTCCAAGTCCTTTTCATAGTCCGAAAGGCTGTCCTTTAAGGCTTCGAGGTTCAGCTTCTGCTGCTCATATGAAATTTTTGAGCTTTCGGAGGCAAGGGGATTTTGCCCGTCATATAAAGCCGATTTTGCTTCGCTTAATGAATTTTCAGCTGAAAGAACCTTCAAGCGTGCGTTTTCCTGCTCGTCCAAAAGATCCTGATATGAATCATTTGCTTCGGTCAGAGTGTCATTTGCCTTTTTAAGTGTATATTCATAATCGTCAAGCTCTGTCTGAGAAACGCCGCCTACTTCGGAAAGCACCAAAGCATTGTCATAATCCTTTTGGGCGTTGTCAACGTCCTTTTGGGCATTGTCGATAGCCGTCTGCTGCTGAGACAGCTTTGTTGTATATGAATTGTAGGTGACATTTGCTTCTTCAAGGCTTACTTCAGCCGTTGTTACTGCGTTTTTAAGCTTTTCAAGGTCGCTGCCCTCTTTGGGAAGAGACAGGCTTTTAAGGCTCAGCTCGCTGCTTTCTATGTCACGCTTTAAATCTCTGATTTGGTTTTCAAGCTCTTCCTTTGTGTCGTCAACGTCATATTCCACAAGAAGCTCGCCTACGGTTACCTCATCGCCCTCTTCAACTAAAATCGATTTAATTTTGTTTGTTTCACCTTCGGCATAAACCTCTATTTCGTCCTCTAAAAGAACAGTGCCGGAGGCTGTGACTGTTTCGCTTAAATCCATTGTGGATACGTTTTCGAATATGCCCATTTGCCGCATATCACCCATACCGCCGCCTCTGCCTGAGGTCATTTTGCGATAGCCTATTAAGCCTGCAATAAGGGCAATAATTATAACTATTATAACTATTCTCAAAATTTTGTTTTTGGGTATAAGCTTTAACGCCAAACCTTTAATTTTTTTCAAAATGTTTCTCAAAAGAGTTCACTCCCGCCCGAT